>DATBIZ010000285.1:0-3059 GCA_036556645.1 Vicinamibacteria bacterium
CGCGCAACCTAGGCGGGGGCGGGCCGTGCTTCCATGGCCGGCGGGTGCTCCGTGCCTTGAACGCGCCTCTCCCGGCAAGGGGTGACGACACAACGACATGCACACCGGGATGCCCGGTGCTAGGCTGGGCTCCGACTTCCATGGAGCCGGCGAAGACCCTTCCACGCGTCGTCCGGTTCGGCGTGTTCGAGCTGGACCGGCGGTCCGGCGAGCTGCGCCGGGAAGGCGTGCGCATCCGCCTGCAGGAGCAGCCGCTCCGCGTGCTCGATGCGCTCCTGGAGGCGGCGGGCGAGCCGGTCGCGCGCGAGGCGCTGCGCCAGCGGCTGTGGCCGGACGACACGTTCGTCGACTTCGACAACGGCCTCAACCGCGCGATCAACCGGCTGCGTGCCGCGCTCGGGGACGAGGCGGGCAACCCGCGGTTCATCGAGACGCTCGAGCGCCGTGGCTACCGCTTCATCGCCCCCGTGGCCACGCCGGAGGCCGACCTGCCGGCCGGAACGGCCGTCGCGCCCGAGGCGTTGCGCGAGGAGCGCGGAGCCGGCGGCAAGCCCTGGATCGGCGCGGCGGCCGCCGCCGCGGCGTTGGCCGCCGTGACGTTCGCGGTGATGACGGCGTGGCGCCGCGACCGTGCCCCCCAGCGTCCCGCGATCCGCTCGCTGGCCGTGCTGCCCCTCGCGAACTTGACCGGAGACCCCGCGCAGGACTACTTCAGCGACGGCATGACGGACGCGCTCATCACCAACCTCGCCTCGCTGCCCGCCCTGCGCGTGATCTCCCGCCAGTCGGTCATGCGCTACAAGGGAAGCGACACGCCCATGCCGGTGATCGCGCGCGAGCTGGGGGTCGAGGGCATCGTGGAAGGCTCGGTCGTCCGCTCCGCCGGCCGCGTCCGCATCACCGCGCAGCTCATCCACGCGCCGACCGACCGCCACCTCTGGGCGCGCAGCTACGAACGGCCGCTCGAGGACGTGCTCGCGCTGCAGGGCGAGCTGTCGCGGGCGATCGCGGAGGAGGTCCGGATCACGCTCGCCGCGAAGGAGGCGCAGCGGCTCACGCCCGAGCGGACCGTGGACCCCGAGGCGTACGACTCGTACCTGCTCGGCCGCCACCACTGGAACCTGCGCAGCGAGCCGTCGCTGGGCCGCGCGCTCGAGCACTTCCAGGCCGCGCTGGCCAGGGATCCGGACTTCGCGCTGGCGCACGCCGGCCTGGCCGTCGCCTACGCGCCGCGGCTCGCCCTGGGTTACGTGCCGCCCGGCGAGGGGCTGGCCGAGCTGAAGGCCGCGGCGCGACGCGCGCTCGAGCTGGACGAGGGCCTCGGCGACGCCCGCGCCGCGCTGGCCGTGGCCCGCGTGCTGGAGTGGGACTGGACGGGCGCGGAAAGCGAGTTCCGGCGGGCGATCGATGCCGATCCGAGCACGACCGTCGGACACCTGTGGTACGGCTGGTACCTGCACGCGCTGGGCCGGGTGGAGGAGAGCCTGGTCCAGCGGCGGCGGGCGCTGGAGCTGGACCCGCTCAGCGCGCCCGTCAACCGCGGCGTGGCCCGTGAGCTCTCCACGACCGGCCAGGAGGAAGCGGCGCTCGCGCAGTGGAACCGATCCGTGGAGCTCGAGCCCCGCGACGCGAGGTCCCACGTCGAGCTGGCGCTCTTCCACTTCGAGCGCGGGCGGCCGGGCGAAGGATCGCGGCACGTCGAACGCGCGCGCGCCATCGGCCCGGACGACGCCTCCACGCTCGCCAGCCTCGCCGTGGTGTACGCGGCGGGCGGCAACCGGCACGAAGCGCGCCGGCTGGAGCAGCGCCTGCGCGCCGAGCCCGGACGATACGTGTCACCGGTCTTGAGGGCCTACGTCCTGGCCGCGCTCCGCGACCGCGAAGGCGCGTTCACGCTGCTGGAGCAGGCCTACGCGGCCAGGGACCCCCTGCTCCTCTCGCTGCCGATGTGCGACATCCAGGCGGTCCTGCGCTTGACTCGTGAACAGGCGGCCGCGCTGCGCGCCGACCCACGATATGGCGACCTCCTCCGGCGCATGGGTCTTCCCCTGCCCTCGCCCGCTGCCCGCTGAGACGCGGACTGCTCAGGACGGGGCCGGCGGGTCCAGGCCGAGCCCGCGAAACAAGTCGCCGAGGCGCGGATCGGCGCGGAGCGCCGCGAACATCGGGTCGAGCCTGAGGTCCACCAGGTAGAACGCGATCGACCGGTCCTCGACGCTGCGGCCGAGCCAGGTGAAGGCGGCGTCCACGCGCTGCACGGACGCGTTGGCCAGCACGAGCGCCTGCGGCGGTACGAATTCCCTTTCGCTGCGCCGCTGCAGGTCGGCGTGGATGCGCCGCGCCTCGGCCGGCCGCCCGAGGGTGGCCTGGACGTGCGCGACCGCGGCCAGCTCGCGCGCGTCGCGGCCGGAGAGCTCGTACGCGCGCGTGAAGGCGGCCAACGCGTCCGCGAGCCGCGACTCCTGCAGCGCGATCCGGCCCTGGAGCGAATACATCGGCGCGTGGTCCGGCGCCATCTCCAGCGTGGCCGCCGCCCGCGCCTGGGCCTCCTCCGCGCGCCCGACCAGGAACAGGACCCAGGCGGCATGCCCGCTGGCCACCACGGACGTCGGGTCCAGCTCGGCCGCGCGTCGCGCGTGTGCCTCCGCCTCGCGCGACCGTCCCACGATCAGCAGGTAGATCGAGTACCAATGGTGAGCGGTGACGTAGCCCGGGTCCTCCCGCAGGGCGCGCCGGAAGCTGTCGTCGGAAGCCTTCCAGTCCCGGTCGATCACGTATTGCAGCTTCGCCAGCGCGGTGCGCGCCTCCAGGAGCGAGGGGTCCAGCTCCAGCGCGCGCAGGGCGTGCTCCTTGCCGCGGAGCAGCCGCTCCAGCGCCTCCCTCTGGCTGTACCGCGGCTGGAGGCCGTAGGCGTCGGCCAGCCCGGCGTGTGGCGCCGCGTAGCCGGAATCGAGCGCCACCGCCTCGCCGAAGAAGCGGATCGCGTTGTGCAGCGCATCGGGGCTGCGGCCGCGCTGGTTCCAGAAGTAGCGGCCCTTGCGGTAGGCCGCGACGGCCGC
>DATBIZ010000286.1:0-8373 GCA_036556645.1 Vicinamibacteria bacterium
CAGCAGATCAGGGAGTTCTCGGCTCGGCACGCGGCGATCGGCTCGGGACCGCCGTGGATGCTCGCTCATTCGAGGCACCCGGAGGTGCTGGAGGCGCTGTACCGGGGGAACGCCTCCCTGTCGCGGCTGGAAGGGGAGTGGTGATCTCGCCGGCCGGCGCGCGGCGCAACACCTGCCCGGGCCGCGTGCCGAGGTGGCGGCCGTCCTCGACGACGACTTCTCCGTTGACGAGCACGAAGCGGAAGCCCGCCGGCGGCGCGTGCGGCGCCTCGAAGGTGGCCCGGTCGGCCACCGCGGCCGGGTCGAACACCACGAGGTCGGCCCACAGGCCGGGCCGCACGAGCCCGCGGTCCACCAGCCCGAACCGCTGCGCCGGCAGCGACGTCATCTTGCGCACCGCCTCCTCCAGCCGCAGCGCGCCCCGCTCGCGCACGTAGCGCCCGAGCACGCGGGCGTTGGTGCCGTAGGCGCGCGGGTGTGGCCTCCCCATGCCCGGCTCGACGACGCCGGCATCCGAGGCGACCATCGCGTACGGCACGCGCAGGATGCGCTCGACGTCCTGCTCGTCCATCGAGTGGTAGACCATCTGGGCGCCGCCCTTCTCCATCATCTCGAGCACGGTCTCGATCTCGTGCTCGAGGCGGCGCTTGCGGCCCAGGCGCTCGTTGATCGCGGAGAGGCTCAGGCCGTCGCGGGTGCGGTCCCAGGAGCAGGAGGCCACCACCGCGTAGTCGAGGCGCTTGCGGCCGTTCCGGCGGAGGATGTGGTCCTTCATCTCGCGCGCGACGCGGTCGCGGGTGGCCCGGTCGGCCAGGCGCGCGCGCAACGCGTCGCCGCCGCCCGCCAGGGCCCACGACGGCAGCAGCGTGCTCAGCCCGGTGCTCGAGGCCGCGTAGGGGTACTGGTCCACGGTGACGTCGAGGCCGGCGGCGCGCGCGCGGTCCACCTGGGCGATCGTCCGCACGCTCTGGCCCCACAGGTTCTTGTTCGACACCTTGAAGTGCGAGATCTGCACGGGCAGGCCGGCCTGCCGCCCCACCTCCACCGCCTCGTCGATCGCCGCGAAGACCTGGTCGCCCTCGCTGCGGATGTGCGACGCGTACACGCCGCCGTGCCGGGCGGCCACGCGCGCGAGCGCCACCACCTCCGGCGTCTTCGCGTAGGTGCCGGGGACGTAGATGAGGCCGGTGGAGAGGCCGACGGCCCCGGCGCGCATCGCCTGGTCCACCAGCGCCTCCATGCGCGCCAGCTCGTCCGCGGTGGGATCGCGCTCCTCGGTGCCCATGGCCGCGCGGCGCACGCTGTTGTGCCCGATCAGGGAGGCGAGGTTGAGCGAGAGGCCGCCCGCGCGCAGCTCGTCGAAGAACCGCGGCAGGTCCACCTCGGACCCGCCGCAGTTGCCGGTGACCAGCGTGGTCACGCCGTCGAGCAGGAAGTTGTCGGCGGTGCGGCGCTCGCGCAGCCCGGTCTCGACGTGCGCGTGGACGTCGATGAACCCCGGCGCGACCACCAGGCCCGCGGCATCCAGCGTGCGGGCGGCGGTCGCCTCCGCCAGCCGCCCGACCGCGGCGACCTTGCCGGCGCGGATCCCGATGTCGGCGGCGTACCAGGGGTTCCCCGAGCCGTCGAGGACGCGGCCCCCGCGGAGCACGAGGTCGAATTCGGGCGCCCCGGACGCACCCAGCAGCAGCGCGGCGGGGGCGGCGAGCGCGAGCCGGCGGCCCTGTTTCATCGGACTCCGATGATAATGCGCGCATGCAACGACGCGACATCCTGCAGTGGATCTCGAAGGGCGCGCTCGCCGGCGGCGCGGCGGCGCTCTCGCCGGCCCGCCCGCTCGCGGCGCAGCCGGCCACCCCGCCCGCTCCGCGCGGCCTGCCCCCGCTGAAGATCACCGACGTGCGCACGATCCTGACCGCTCCCGACCGCATCCGCCTGGTGGTGGTCAAGGTGATGACCAGCGAGCCGGGCCTCTACGGGCTCGGCTGCGCCACGTTCACGCAGCGCGCGTACGTGGTGCAGACCGCGGTCGAGAAGTACCTGCGGCCGTTCCTGATCGGCCGCAACGCGGACGAGATCGAGGACGTCTGGCAATCGGCCTACGTCAGCTCGTATTGGCGCAACGGGCCGGTGCTCTTCAACGCGATGAGCGGCGTGGACGAGGCGCTGTGGGACATCAAGGCCAAGCGCGCGAACATGCCGCTCTACCAGCTCCTCGGCGGCAAGGTGCGCATGGCCGCCGACTGCTACTTCCACGCCAGCGGGCGCGACTTCGCCGAGGTCGCCGAGCGCGGCAAGCAGGCCCTGGCCGAGGGCTTCCGCTACGTGCGCGTCCAGGTCGCGGTCCCCGGCGTGTCCACCTACGGCGTGGCCGGCAGCGCGGCGGCCGAGGGCGAAGACGGCCCCACCAACCCGACGCGCGTGTGGGAGTCGGGACCGTACGTGCGCCTGCTGCCGAAGCTGTTCGAGCACGTGCGCACCGCGCTGGGCGAAGACGTGGAGCTGCTGCACGACATCCACGAGCGCGTCACGCTGACCGAAGCGGTGCAGGTGTGCAAGGAGCTGGAGCGGTATCGCCCGTTCTTCATCGAGGACCCGTTCCCGCCCGAGCAGAACGAGCACTTCAAGATCCTGCGCCAGCAGACCAGCGTCCCCATCGCGATGGGCGAGCTGTTCAACACGCAGCACGAGTACGTCCCGCTGATCGCCGGCCGCCTGATGGACTTCATGCGCGCGCACGTGTCGCAGATCGGCGGCCTGAGCATGGCGCGCAAGGTGGCCGCCCTCTGCGAGTTCTTCGGCGTGCGCACGGCCTGGCACGGCCCCGGCGACACCTCGCCGGTCGGCCACGCCGCGCAGCTCGCGCTGGAGCTGGCCAGCCACAACTTCGGGATCCACGAGGGCGGCGGGTTCCCGGCCAACACGCGCGAGGTGTTCCGGGGCGCCCCGGAGGTGCGCAGCGGCGCGATGTGGGCGACCGAGGCGCCGGGCCTGGGCATCGACGTGGACGAGAAGCTGGCCGCGAAGTTCCCCTTCCCGGCCGGGCCGCCGGATTTCGATTATTCGTGGGGCCGGACGCGCCGCCGGGACGGCACCATGATTCGCCCCTGACGGAACGGAACGGTGCCGGAGTCGGTCCGTTCCCTTCGCTACAGCAACGACCGCGCCGCGACGTCCGCCCAATCGAGCACGGGGCCGGGGTAGACCCCCAACCCCAGCACGACGATCGCGGTGAAGGCGAGCGCCGCGGCGCTGGCGGTGGAGACGTGCGCCCAGCCGTCCTCGCCCACCGGCTCGCGCATGTACATGGCCACGACCACGCGCAGGTAGTAGTAGGCGGAGACCACGCTGGCCAGGAAGCCGACGATGGCCAGCGTGACGTAGCCGGCCTCCACCGCCGCGCGGAACAGGTAGAACTTGCCCACGAACCCCGCGGAGACGGGGACGCCGGTCAGCGACACCATGTAGACCGCGATCGCGGCGGCGAGGGCGGGGCGGCGGCGCGCGAGGCCGGCCACGTCGTCGAGCCAGAGCGGCTCGCGGCCGCTGCGGGCGAGGGCGGCCAGGGCGCCGAAGCCCCCGAGGTTCACCAGCGCGTAGGCCACCAGGTAGAAGAGGATGGCCTGCGTGCCCGCGCCGTCGCCGGCGACCAGCGCGGTCAGGAGGTAGCCGGCGTGCGCGACGGAGGAGTAGGCCAGCATGCGCTTCAGGTTCGACTGTGCGAGCGCGCCCAGGTTGCCGACCACCATCGTCACCAGCGCGAGCGCGGCCACCGCGGGCTCCCACTGCTCGCTCAGGCCGGGCAGGGCGCGCAGGAACACGCGCACGAACCCCCCGAACGCGGCCGCCTTCACCCCGGCGGCCATCACCGCGGTGACCGTGGTCGGCGCCCCCTCGTACACGTCCGGGGCCCACATGTGGAACGGCACGCTCGCCACCTTGAACCCGAAGCCGACGAGCAGCATCCCCGCCCCGAGCAGGGCCAGCGTGCCGCCCTCGCCGCCGCCGGCCACCGCGGCGGCGATCCGGTCCACCCACGTGCTCCCGCTGGCGCCGTAGAGCAGGGCCACGCCGTAGAGGAAGAACGCGGACGAGAAGGCGCCGGTCAGGAAGTACTTCATCGCGGCCTCGGTGCTCTCGGGCCTCGTCCGGTGCAGGCCGGCCGCGCCGTAGAGCGCCACCGACATGATCTCCAGCGCGACGAAGAGCGCCACCAGCTCCAGGCAGGACACCAGGCCCAGCATGCCCACGATCGAGAACAGCACCAGCGCGTAGTACTCGCCGCGCTCCGCGCCGGTCGCGCGCAGGTACGAGGGCGAGATCAGCAGGGCCACGATGCCGACGGAGAGGATGAGCCCGTGCAGGAACAGCGAGAAGTCGTCGAGCACGTAGGCGCCGCCGAGGGTGGCCCCGCGCACGCCGCGCGCGGCCAGCACGATCACGCTGGCCAGCGCGCCGAAGAGCCCGAGCAGCGAGAGCGGCATCGAGGGGGAGGCCTTGCCCCGGCCGGCGAACGCCTGCGCCAGCAGCACGATCACGCCCGTGACCGCCACGATCAGGGCGGGGACGACCGGACGGAGGTCAACGCCCATCCGGGATCTCCGCCACCGTCCCCGGCGCGACGCGCGGCCGGGCAGGGGCCTCGCGGACCACGCGCACCAGCGCGTCCGCGGAGGGCTCGATCATGCGCGTGAACAGC
This sequence comes from Vicinamibacteria bacterium, assembly GCA_036556645.1. Lineage (GTDB taxonomy): Bacteria > Acidobacteriota > Vicinamibacteria > Fen-336 > Fen-336 > DATKEG01. The sequence continues at coordinate 4,700 of DATBIZ010000286.1, forward strand.
GGGCTGGCCACCCCCATGAAGAGGGCCAGCGCCACCAGCGGGACGAGCACCAGCGCCTCGCGCGTGGAGAGGTCGGGCAGCGACGCGTTCTTCGCGTTCGTCACCTCGCCGTAGAACACGCGCTGCACCATCCAGAGCACGTAGCCGGCCGCCAGCACCACGCCCAGCGAGGCGAGCACGACCAGGGGCGGGCTGAACCGCCAGGAGCCGAGCAGGATCAGGAACTCGCCGATGAAGCCGTTGAAGCCCGGCACGGCGATCGAGGAGAAGCTGACCAGCAGGAACACGGCGGTCAGCCAGGGCATCACGCGCCGCAGCCCGCCGTACTCCGCGATCTCGAAGGTGTGGCGCCGGTCGTACAGCATCCCGGCGAGCAGGAACAGGGCGCCGGTGGAGATGCCGTGGTTGATCATCTGGTACACCGAGCCGACCACCGCGGTCGGAGTCAGTGCCGCGATGCCCAGCATCACGAAGCCGAGGTGCGAGACCGAGGAGTAGGCGATCAGCTTCTTCAGGTTCGGCTGCACCAGCGACACCAGCGCGCCGTAGACGATGCCGATGGCGGCCAGGGCCCCGATCCAGGGCGCGAAGCGCACGGCGGCGTCCGGGAAGAGCGGGAAGGCCAGGCGCAGGAAGCCGTAGCCGCCCATCTTCAGGAGGACGCCGGCCAGGATCACCGAGCCCGCGGTCGGCGCCTCCACGTGCGCGTCCGGCAGCCAGGTGTGGAACGGGAACATCGGGACCTTGATGGCGAACGCGAGCGCGAAGGCGGCGAAGAGCCAGGTCTGCAGCGCGGGGTCCACGGGCCGCTGCGCGAGCAGGAGCAGGTCGAAGGTCCGGGCGCCCGTGGCCTGGTAGAGCACCAGGAACGCCACGAGCATCAGCACGCTGCCCGCCATCGTGTACAGGAAGAACTTGAACGCGGCGTAGATGCGCCGCTCGTGCCCCCAGATCCCGATCAGGAAGTACATCGGGATCAGCATCGCTTCCCAGAAGATGTAGAAGAGGAAGAGGTCCAGCGCCACGAACACGCCGATCATGCCCGCCTCGAGGAGCAGCATGAAGACGTTGAACTCGCGCACCCGGTCGCGGATCGAGGACCACGAGCCGGCGAGCGCGAGCGGGGTGAGGAACGTGGTGAGCACCACCAGCCAGAGGCTCAGGCCGTCCAGTCCGAGGTGATAGGAGATGCCGTAGCCGGGCAGCCAGGCGTGCCGCTCCTCGAACTGCATGCCCGGCACCGCTTCGAACCCCCGCAGCAGCAGCAGCGAGAGCACGAACACGCCGCCGCTCACCACGAGGCCCGCGACCTTCTGCGCCCTCTCCGCCGCGCGCGGGAGCAGCGCGACCAGCACCGCGCCGGCCACGGGCAGGAAGACCAGGACCGTGAGCAGGCGGCCGCTCATGGCACCCACAGCAGGTAGGCGAGCAGCACCACCGCGCCGCCCAGGATCAGGAGCATGTAGGCGCGGACCAGGCCGGTCTGCGCCTGGCGCAGGCCGCGCGAGGCCGCCGCCACCGCGTGCGCGGTGCCGTTGACCGCGCCGTCGATCCCGGCGGCGTCGAACCCCCGCCACAGGACGCGGGAGCTGCCCCCGACCACCGCGCGGGTGGCCACCCAGTCGAACAGGCGATCGAACCCGTATTTCTCCTCGAGCACGCGGCGCACGGACCGCGCGGAGGCGCCGACGCGCGCGGGGACGTCCGTGTACATCGTGTAGAGGTAGTAGGCCGCCGCCAGCCCGACGAGCGCCGCCAGGGTGGCCAGCACCGGAACCAGCCACCCGTGGTGCGCCGCCGCCGCGGGCAGCCGGAACACCGGCTGCAGGATCCGCGGCACGTCCACGAACCCGACGACGGCGGACCCGAGCGCCAGCAGCACCAGCGGCAGGCGCATGCTCCAGGGCGCCTCGTGGATGGCGCCGTGGCCGTGATCGTCATGGGCGCCCTGCCCGTGCGCCGCATCCCTGGCGGCCGTGGCGCCGCCGCGGTACTCGCCGAAGAACGTCAGGAAGAGCAGCCGCCCCATGTAGAACGCGGTCAGCATCGCGGTGAACAGCGCCACCGCGAACAGGCCGCGGCGGTGCTCGTGCAGCGCCGAGGCCAGGATCGCGTCCTTGCTGAAGTAGCCGGCCAGCGGCGGGATGCCGGCGATGGCCAGGGTGCCGACCAGGAACGTCACGAACGTCCACGGGATCTTCCGCCGGAGGCCGCCCATCCTCCGCATGTCCTGCTCGCCGCCGAGGGCGTGGATCACGGAGCCGGAGCCCAGGAAGAGCAGCGCCTTGAAGAAGGCGTGCGTGAACAGGTGGAACACCGCCACCCCGAAGGCGCCCACGCCCGCGGCCAGGAACATGAAGCCGAGCTGGCTGACCGTGGAATAGGCCAGCACGCGCTTGATGTCGGTCTGCACCAGCGCGATCGTGGCGGCCATCAGCGCGGTGGCCGCCCCGACCACCGCCACCACCATCAACGCGGTGTCCGAGCGCGCGTAGAGCGGGGCCAGGCGCGCGACCATGTAGACGCCGGCGGTCACCATGGTGGCGGCGTGGATCAGCGCGCTGACCGGGGTGGGGCCTTCCATGGCGTCGGGGAGCCACACGTGCAGCGGGATCTGCGCGCTCTTGCCCGTGGCCCCCACGAACAGCAGCAGGCACAGCGCGGTGACGATGCCGAACTGCCCGAGCGGCTCCCGGGCGAGCGCGCCGGCGTTGTCGGCCAGGTCCACCAGGTCCACGGTCCCGAAGGCGTGCCAGGCCACGATCATGCCGAGGATGAGCCCCACGTCGCCGATCCGGTTCACCACGAACGCCTTCATGCCGGCGCGGGCCGCGCTCGGCTTGCGGTACCAGAAGCCGATGAGCAGGTAGGAGCAGAGGCCCACGCCCTCCCAGCCCACGAACATCACCGGCAGGTTGCCCCCGAGCACGAGCAGGAGCATGAAGAACGTGAACAGGTTCAGGTACGAGAAGTAGCGGACCTGCTCCTCGTCGTGGGCCATGTAGCCCACCGAGTAGACGTGGATCAGCGCGCCCACGCCGGTGACGACCAGGATCATCACCGCGGAGAGCGGGTCCACCAGCAGGTTCATCGGCACGCGGAAGCCGCCGGCCTCCATCCACTCGAAGCCGAGGTAGGGCTGGGTGAAGGTGACGCCGTTGAGCCCCGGCGGCAGCGCGCGCAGGCTGACCACGGCCCACACCGCCAGGCCGAACGACGAGAGCACGGTGGCGCAGGCCACGTAGGCCGCGCCCTTCGACTCGCCGTGGCGCCGGATCGCGTCGCCGAAGAGCGAGAGCACCACGAAGCCGCTGAGCGGCAGGAACAGGATCAGGAACGGCACGATCTCGTGCGGACGCTGCAGGAGCGCGCTGCCCACGCCGGCGACGGGCTCCACCTAGAACCGCAGCAGGTTGAACGCGTCCACGTTCAACGTGTCCTTGTGGCGGTGCAGCGCGATCACGATGGCCAGCCCCACCGCCGCCTCCGCCGCCGCCACCGTGAGCACGAAGAAGACCAGCACCTGGGCGTCGAGGGTGCCGTGGGCGCGGCTGAAGGCCACGAACGACAGGTTCACCGCGTTGAGCATCAGCTCCACGCACATGAACACGGTGATCACGTTGCGCCGCAGGAACACACCCACCACCCCGACCGCGAACAGGGCCAGGCTCAGG
>DATBIZ010000287.1:0-1723 GCA_036556645.1 Vicinamibacteria bacterium
CGCGAGACGAAGAACTCCTCGACCGCCTGGTAGTAGGCGGCCTCGGGATCGGTCGTGGCGGGGGTGGGCGGCGCGGCGCTCACGCCTTCGGCGAGGACGGCCGGTTGCGCTCCCAGATCAGCCGCAGGCCCGTGAGCGTGAGGACCGGGTCCACGGTCTCGATCGAAGGGATGTCGGGCGCCAGCGACTCGGCCAGGCCGCCGGTCGCCACCACCCGCGCCGGCTCGCCCAGCTCCGCGCGGATCCGCGCGATGATCCCCTCCACCATCGCGGCGTAGCCGAAGTACATCCCCGACTGGATCGAGCCCACCGTGGAGCGGCCGATCACGCGCCCGGGGTTGCGCACGTCCACCCGCGGCAGGCGCGCCGCGCGCTGGAAGAGCGCGTCGGCGCTGATGCCGACGCCGGGGCAGATCACCCCGCCCACGTATTCGCCCTTGCGCGTGACGACGTCGAAGGTGGTGGCGGTGCCGAAGTCCACCACGATCACGGGTCCGCCGAAGGCGGCCAGCGCGGCCACGCCGTTGACGATGCGGTCCGCGCCCACGTCCGAGGGCGGCTCGTAGAGGATCGGCATGCCCGTGCGCACGCCCGGCTCCACCACCAGCGGCTCGAGGCCGAGGTACTGGCGCGACAGCGTCACCAGCACCGGCGTCAGCGGCGGCACCACGCTCGCCAGCGCCACCCCGAGGATCGCCCGCGGATCGAAGCCGGACGCGGCGAACAGGTTGCGGACCAGGATGCCGTACTCGTCGGCGGTCTGCTCGCGCCGCGTGGTCAGGCGCCAGTGCACGCGCAGCTCGGTGCCCTCGTGCAGGCCGAGCACGGTGTTCGTGTTCCCGGCATCGATGGTGAGAAGGAACTCTCTCGTGGTCATCGAGGTGAACCGCCGCCGGAAAGGCGCAGCTCGGAGATCTCGCCGGAGACCACCGCCACGCGCGTGCCGTCTTCGAGGTCGAGCACCAGGGCGCCGCGCTCGTCCAGGTCGCGGGCCGTCCCGCGCAGGACCGAGCCGCCGGATCGGGCCTCCACCAGCCGGCCCCACCACGGCACCGCGCGCGCCTTCCACGCGGCCAGCACGTGCGCGCGGCCGTCGCGGGCCAGGCGATCATACCAAACGCGCAGTCCGGCCAGGACCGACGCCGCGACCTCGGCCACCGCGATCGCGCGCCCGGTGAGCGCGTGGAGCGAGGTGACGCGGCCCGCGAGCTCGCCGGGCAGGCTCGCCGGGTCGAGCGCGACGTTCACGCCGACCCCCACGATCACCGCCTCGAGCCCGCCGGGGCCGCTCGACCCCTCCACGAGGATGCCGGCCAGCTTCCGCTCGCCCACGACCACGTCGTTGGGCCACTTCAGGAGCGGCGCCACGCCGTGCTCGCCGAGCGCGTCGGCCAGGGCAACGCCGGCCGCGAGCGGAAGCGCCACCACGTCGGCCGGCGTCAGGCGGGGCCGCAGCAGCACGGAGAGGTACAGGTTGCCGCGGGGCGAAGCCCAGGCGTGCCCGGAGCGCCCGCGCCCCGCGGTCTGCGCGCCGGCCGTGACCACGGAGAACTCGGGCGCACCGGCCCGCGCGCGCCGCTTGAGCGTGTCGCTCGTGGAGGCCAACACCTCGAAGTGCTCGATCGGCCCGGTCCACTCGAGGCCGCGCGAGGCCAGCGCGGCCAGCACCGCGTCGCGCACGGACGGTCTACACCGGCTCGATCTCGAGCGAGATGTCCGCCGC
>DATBIZ010000288.1:0-7142 GCA_036556645.1 Vicinamibacteria bacterium
CCAGCAGGCCGGATTCCCCTACGTGGACGTCAAGCACTGCCACGGCTACCTCGGCCACGAGCTGCTCTCCGCGCGCACGCGGCCCGGGCGCTACGGCGGCAGCTTCGAGAACCGCACCCGCTTCCTCCGCGAGGTGGTGGCCGGCCTGCGCGCGGACGCGCCGGGCCTCGGCGTGACGGTGCGGCTCTCCTGCTTCGACACCGTGCCCTGGCGCAAGGGAGCCGACGGCGTGGGCCAGCCCGAGCCGGCCAGCGGCTACCGCAGCGCGTTCGGGCTGTACGAAGAGGACCTCGACGCCGCGCTCGGCGACGCGCGCGAGATGCTGCGCCTGCTCGAGTCGCTCGGCATCCGATGGGTGTGCGTGACCGCGGGCAGCCCGTACTACAACCCGCACGTGCAGCGGCCCGCGCTCTTCCCGCCGCTCGACGGCTACACGCCGCCCGAGGACCCGCTGCGCGGGGTCGCCCGCCACGTGCAGGCCACCGCGATCCTGAAGAAGGAGTTCCCCCGGCTGGCCATCGTGGGCTCCGGCTACAGCTACCTGCAGGAGTGGCTGCCGCACGTCGGCCAGAGCGTGCTGCGCGAGGGCGGCGCCGACTTCGTGGGCCTGGGGCGCATGGTGCTGTCGTACCCCGAGCTGCCGGCGGACGTGCTGGCCGGGCGGCCGCTCCAGCGCAAGTCCATCTGCCGCACCTTCAGCGACTGCACCACCGCTCCGCGCAGCGGGCTGGTCTCCGGCTGCTACCCGCTCGATCCGTTCTACGCGTCGTATCCCCAGGCCGACCAGTTGAAGCGCGTCAAGGAGGCGCTCCGGGCATGAGCGAGATGCGGGGGGGCGCGGTGCTCGCGCTGGTCACGGCGTTCCTGGCGCTGTTCTCGATCGTGGGCTTCGCGCTCTACGGCCTGCCGTTCTTCTACGACTTCATGGTGCGCGACCTGGGTTGGACGCGGCAACAGGTCACGTCCGGCAACGCGCTCAGCAAGCTGCTGGTCGGGCCGCTCTTCGGGTTCCTGGCCGGCGCGGTCGTGGACCGCTTCGGCCCGCGGCGGCTGATGCTGGCCGGCATCGTGATGGCGGGCGTCGCGCTGATCGGGCTGGGCAGCATCACCACCCTGGCCGGGTTCTACTTCTTCTACCTGTTCAACGCGCTCGGCTACGTGTGCGGCGGCCCGCTGCCGAACCAGGTCCTGCTCTCGGGGTGGTTCTCGGCCGCGCGCGGCAAGGCCATGGGCATCGCCTACCTGGGCATCGGCGTGGGCGGCGCGCTGGTGCCGCTGGTCGCGCACGCGCTGAACCAGGCCCTCGGCTGGCGCGGCGCGCTGCGCGCGCTGGGCGTGCTGATGATCGTGATCGCGTTCCCGGCGGCCTTCTTCGTGAAGGAGCCGCCCGCGGCCGCCACCGCCGCCGCGCCCGTGGCGCTCGGCTCCATCCTGCGCCGGCCGGCCTTCTACCTGCTCGCCCTGGCCAGCATGTGCTCGATCGGCGCGGTGGGCGGCACCATGCAGAACTTGAAGCTGTACCTCAGCCTGGACCGCGGCTTCGCGCAGGGGGACGCGGCGCGCATCCTCTCGCTGGTCCTGGTGGGCAGCCTGGTCGGCCGGCTGCTGATGGGCTGGCTGGCCGACCGCTGGCCGAAGAAGGCGGTGATGCTGCTCGTCTACGCGCTGGTGGCGGCCACCATCCCGTTGCTCGCCTTCGCGCCCACGCCCGCGCTGATCCACGTGGGGGCGCTGCTGTTCGGGATCGGCCTGGGCGGCGACTACATGATCATCCCGTTGATGGCGGCGGAGCTGTTCGGGCTGAAGGTGCTCGGCCGGCTGATGGGGATCATCCTGACCGCGGACGGCGTGGCGGAGGCGACGGTGCCCATGGGGGTGGCGGCGCTGCGCGACGCTTCGGGGACGTACACGCCCGGCTTCCTGTTCCTGGTCGCGCTGGCCGGCCTCGGCGCGCTCGGCGTGGCCTTCCTGCCCGGCGGCCGCCGGCCCGAGGAAGCGGCCGGCCAGGAGCTTCGCGCCGCCGGGGCGCACTGAGGTATGGTCGTCGCAGGGCCCGAAGGAGAGACCATGAGCAGCGGACAGGTCACCCGGCGTGAGTTCATGGCCGGCGCGGCGGCGGCGACCGCGGCGCTGGTGCCGGCGGTGGGATGGGCGGCGGCGCCCGGCGCGCGGCGGCGCTACGCGCTCGTGGGCACCGGGGTGCGCGGCGTCGGCATGTGGGGCCGCGACCTCGTGCAGAAGTACGCGGACGCGGTCGAGTTCGTCGGCCTGTGCGACGTGAACCCGCTGCGCGTCGAGGTCGGCAAGAGGATGATCGGGGCGTCCTGTCCCACCTTCACCGACCTGGGCCAGATGCTCTCCACGGTGAAGCCCGACGCGCTGATCGTGACCACCGTGGACGCCACCCACGCCGACTGCATCGTGCAGGCGCTGGAGGCGGGCGTGGACGTGATCACCGAGAAGCCGATGGTGATCGACGACGCGCAGTGCCGCCGCGTGCTCGAGGCGGAGAAGCGCACCGGCCGCAAGATCGTGGTCACCTTCAACTACCGCTACGCGCCCAAGCACCAGAAGATCAAGGAGCTGCTGCTGGCGGGAGAGATCGGCAAGGTGACGTCGGTGGACTTCTCCTGGTACCTGGACACCAGCCACGGCGCCGACTACTTCCGGCGCTGGCACCGGCTGCGCGGCCAGAGCGGCTCGCTGTGGGTGCACAAGTCCACGCACCACTTCGACCTGATCAACTGGTGGCTCGGCGCGGAGCCCGAGGCCGTGTCCGCGGTCCACGCGCAGCAGAACTACGGGAAGAAGGGGCCCTTCCGCCACACCCACTGCCGCCCCTGCCCGCACAAGAGCCGGTGCGCGTACTACTGGGACATCACGAAGCAGCCGCGCCTGGTGGAGCTCTACGTGGGCCCGGAGCGCGTCGACGGCTACCACCGCGACGGCTGCGTCTTCAAGGAGGACGTCGACATCCCGGACACGATGAACGCGGTCGTGCGCTACGGCAACGGCGTGAACATGAGCTACTCGGTCAACACCTACATGCCGATCGAGGGTTACCGGCTCGCCTTCAACGGGACCAAGGGCCGGCTGGAGGTCCGCGACTACGAGCGCCAGCCCTGGGACCCGGGCGAAGAGAGCGAGATGTACCTGATCCGCAACTTCGGCCCGCGCGAGAAGGTCGCGGTCCCGAACATGGGCGAGGGCGGCCACGGCGGCGGCGACGACCGCCTGCGCGACCTGATCTTCCGCAACCCGACCGTGCCCGCCCACCTGCGCCTGCCGGACTCGCGCGCGGGCGCGATGTCGTGCCTGACCGGGATCGCCGCCCTGAAGAGCGGCGACCTGGGCCGGCTGGTGAAGATCTCGGAGCTGCTGCCGGGCTAGATCCGTCTTTGCCGTCCGTGCCGGGGCCGCGTTGCTACAGTAGTGGGAGCAAGGATGCGGCGACAACGGACGCGGCAGCGGCCGCCGGACCACAACACCCGGGCCGGCCTGACCGAGAGCGAGATGCGCCAGCGGGTGATCGACCTCGCCTTCGGCTCCGACGCCGAGCGGCTGCGGGCCTTCTGCCGCGCGATCCAGGACGGGGTGCCGGCGGGCACGGCCGCCGTGCTGCGCGGCAGCGCGGTCACCGGGCGCCGCCACAACGACGGCGCGCCGTTCGACGCGGCCGGGCCGGGCACCAGCGACCTCGACCTGACCCTGGTAGGCAACGAGATCATCCGCTTCTACGACGCGCTGACCGGCTTCTACATCCCCGGCGTGCACTCGAAGCCGCTCAGCGAGAAGGACCCCGACATCGCGCCGGACCTCCGCCCGCTGCGGCGGAAGCTGATGCTGATGGCCGGACGCCCGGTCAACATCCAGGGCACGCGCGACTGGGTGATGTTCTTGCGCGAGCACGTGATGGGCCAGCCGTACCTCACCCTGCTCGGGAAGGTCGAGAGCCCGTAGCCGCTTGCGGCTCTTGACCTACAACATCCGCTACGGCGGGGTGGGGCGCGTGGGCGCGATCGCCTCGGTCGTGAACGCGTGCCGGCCCGACCTCGTCGTGCTCCAGGAGGCGACGCGCCCCGACGTGGTCGAGCAGCTCGCGGCCGCCACCGGCATGGCGGGCTGGGCCGCGCACGAGAGCCGCTCCGTCGGATTCATGAGCCGCGCCCCCGTCGAGCACCACCGGTGGCACCGCCCGGCTTCCAGCCGGCGGGCCTACCTGGAGATCGTCCCCGGCGGCGCCGCCCCCCGCGTCTTCGGCGTGCACCTCTCCGCCGTCCACTCGAACTGGACGGAGCGCCGCCGCGTCCGCGAGCTGCGGGCGGTGCTGGCCGGGATCGAGCACCACCAGGACGGCTTCCACGTGGTCGCGGGCGACTTCAACACGCTCGCCCCCGGCGAGACGCTCGACGTGGGAAAACTGCCCCCGCGCCTGCGCGCGGTGGTGTGGCTCACCGGGCGCCAGATCCGCTGGGAGACGATCAAGATCATGCTGGACCGCTCGTACGTGGACGCGTACCGCTCGTTGCACCCGCGCGAGGCCGGCCACACGTTCCTGTCGCACGACCCGCACGTGCGCCTGGACTACGTCTTCCTGCCCCTGGCGTTTGCCACGCGCCTCCGCGCGTGCGACGTGTTCCGGCACCCGGCGGCGGCCGCCGCCTCGGACCACCTGCCGGTGCTGGCCGAGCTCGACGTCGGCTGAGCGCCGGCCGCTATACTGCGCGCGCATGGGCGTGCGCGCGGTGCTGCTCCTTTCGTGCGCGGACCAGAAGGGCCTCGTGGCCAGCGTCGCCGACTTCGTGTTCCGCCACGGCGGCAACATCGTCTCCGCCGACCAGCACACCGACGCCGAGCACGGCCTCTTCCTCCAGCGCGTGGAGTGGGAGCTCGAGGCCTTCGCTCTCGACCGCCAGGAGACCGCCGCGCGCTTCCGCCCGGTGGCCGAGCGCTTCGGCATGCGCTGGGAGCTGCGCTACACCGACCACGTCGCGCGCGCGGCCATCCTGGTCTCGAAGCTCGGCCACTGCCTCAACGACCTGCTCTGGCGGCAGCAGGCGGGCGAGTTCGCGGCGGAGGTCCCGCTCGTGGTCAGCAACCACGAGGAGCTGCGGGCGGTGGCGGCGGGGTTCGGCGTGCGCTACGAAGTGGTGCCGGTGAGCGCCGCCACGCGCGAGGCGGCGGAGACGCGGCTGCTCGCCGTGCTCGACGAGGAGGGCATCGAGCTGCTGGTGCTCGCGCGCTACATGCAGGTGCTGTCGCCGCGCGTGCTCGCCCGCTTCCCGCAGCGGATCATCAACATCCACCACTCGTTCCTGCCCGCGTTCGTGGGCGCCCGCTCCTACCACCAGGCCTACGCGCGCGGGGTGAAGGCCATCGGCGCCACCGCCCACTACGTGACCGAGGAGCTGGACCAGGGGCCGATCATCGAGCAGGACGTGGCGCGCGTGTCCCACCGGGACACCGTGGAGGACTTCCTGCGCAAGGGACGCGACCTGGAGAAGGTCGTGCTGGCGCGGGCGGTGGACCTGCACCTGCGGCACGGCGTGCTGGTCTACGGCAACAAGACCGTCGTCTTCGACTGAGCGCGCGCGGCTGACAGCGCCTCGCGCGTCGCGCCGTCCTCGGGCGCCCAGGCGAGCACGGCTTCGAGCTCGGCGACCGCGGCCGGCCAATTGCCCGCGGCCGCGGCCAGGCGGGCCAGCTCGCGGCGGGCGTCGGTGAGGCTCGGCCGCCGCGCGATCGCCTGCCGGAGCTGGAGGAGCGCGCTGTCGGTCTCGCCCTGTGCGGCGAGCGTGCGCGCCACCTCGTAGCGCGCGACCGCGTGGTCCGGCGCGAGCTCCAGCACGCGCAGCAACGGCGCTTGTACCTCCGCCGCGGGAGCACCCGCCCGCCGGAGCGCGAGCGCGAGCCGGTAATGGCCTTCCGGCAGCGTCGGGCTGGTGGCGACGGCCTCGCGCAGGCTCGACACCGCCGCGTCCGTGCGGCCCGCGTCCAGGTGGGCCGCGGCGGCGTCCATCAGCACCATGGCGCGTCCCTGCGCCGCCGCGTCGGCCCTGAGCCGCCGTGCCTCGGCGGCGGCGTCCCGGGATTCCTGCGCGCGCCCGGCGCGCGCGAGTGCCTGGGCCAGGCTCACGTGCGCCTCCACCAGCCCGGGATCCCGCCGGACGGCTTGGCGCAGCGCCACGATCGCGCCGGCGGTGTCGCCCAGGCGCAGCTTGGCCGCGCCGAGCAGGGCGTGCCCCTGCGGGTCCTCCGGCTGCCACTCGACCGCGCGCGCGAACTCGGCCGCGGCGCCCTCCACCCGGCCGGTCTGCCGCAGCACGAGGCCGAGCGCCCGCCGCGCCGCCGCGTGCGCAGGGTCGCGCGCGAGAGCGGCGCGGAAGCGGTCCTCGGCCCCCTGCAAGTCGCCCTGGCGGCGCAGCACGAGGCCGAGATCGTAGGCGTGCGCGGCGTCGTCCGGCGCCAGCTCGGCCGCCTGCCGCAGGCTCCCGGCCGCCATGTCGAGCGCCTGCTGTTCGGCCCGCACCTGGCCGAGCAGCGCATGGATGGCCGCGTTGCCGGGCTCGATGCGCGCGGCCTCGTGCAGCTCGCGCGCGGCCTCTTCGAGGGCGGCCCGTGGGCCCTGGCCGGCGCGATGGCGGTTCCAGAGGTTGACGGCGAGGTCGTAGCGCGCGTTGGCGTCGGCCGGGCGGGCGGCGACCACCCGCCGCAGCATCGCTATGGCGCCGTCGAGGTCGCCCAGCGCCGCGCAGAGGCCGCTGAGGCCATTGGCGGCTTCGACGTCTGCGGGATCGAGGAAGAGCGCACGCTGGTATTCGGCGACCGCCTCCGCCGTGCGGCCGGCCTGCACGAGCGAGCGGCCGCGCTGCCCGTGCGACTCCGCCGTGTCCGCGGCGGCGGCAGGCTCGGCCGACCGACCGGTTGTCGCGGGCGCGCCAGCCGAGCCTTCGCGGATCAGCCGGAACACGACCCGCCGCACCTCGGCCTCCGAATCGTCGCCGCGCTCCTGCGCGTTGAGCCGGCTCACGCGGCGGGCCATCTCAGCGGCGCGGTCGCGATCGCCCTTCTTCATGTACGCCTGCGAGAGGTTGTAGAGCGCGGCGCTGCTCGTGGGGTCGTCGGCAACCGCGCGCCCGAGC
>DATBIZ010000289.1:0-7957 GCA_036556645.1 Vicinamibacteria bacterium
TCGGGGATGCCGGGGCCCTGGTCCTCGAACGTGAGGCGCAGGCCGCGGCGGGTCGGGTCGTTGAAGGCCTCGAGCCGCACGTGGCCGCCGCCGCCGTAGATGACCGTGTTCCGCGCCAGCTCGCTCGAGGCGGTCACGATCCTGGTCTGCTCGACCAGGCTGAATCCCAGCTCGACCGCCCACTGCCTCACCGCCTGCCGTACCCGGACCACGTCGTCTTCCTGCCGGATCGGCAGCTCGTCATGCCGGAGGAGCGCCACCGCCGCCTTCCTCCTCCCCGACCATCTTCTGGAGCAGCTCCATGCCGCGCTCGACGGTGAGCGCGGTGCGGACGCCCTTCCAGCTCAGCCCCAGCTCCACCAGCGTGATCGCGACCGCGGGCCGCATGCCGGTGACCACGGTGGAGGCTCCCAGCACGCGGGCCATGCCCGCGATGTTGCCGATGGTGCGGCCGATGAACGAGTCCACGAGGTCCAGGGCCGAGATGTCGAGGAGCACGCCGCGGGCGCGGTGCCGCCGGATCTGCTCCATCAGGTCGTCCTGCAGCGCGAGCGCGAGACGGTCGTGCATGTCCACCTGCACGGTGACGAGCAGGTAGCGCCCCATCTTGAGGACGGGGATGCGCTCCATCGGCCTAGCCCGCCGACCGGGCCACGGTCAGCCCCAGCCGCCGCAGCGCCATGGCGAACGCGTCGGCGAGGGTGGCCTTGGTCGCGACGTCGCCCAGCTCCACCCCGAGGTGCACGATCGTCTGCGCGATCTGGGGCCGGATGCCGCTGATGATGCAGTCCGCGCCCATCAGGCGGGCCGCCGCGACCGTCTTGAGCAGGTGCTGCGCGACCAGGGTGTCCACGGTGGGCACGCCGGTGATGTCGATGATCGCGATGCCGGCGCCGGTGTCCACCACCTGCTGCAGCAGGCTCTCCATGACCACCTGCGTGCGCGCGCTGTCGAGGGTGCCGATCAGCGGCAGAGCCAGCACGCCGTCCCAGAGCCGCACCACCGGGGTGGACAGCTCCAGCATCTCCTGCTGCTGGCGTTGGATCACCGACTCCCGGTCGCGCTGGAACACCTCGGTCGTGAACAGGCCCAGCCGGTCGAGGAGCGTGCTGGCGGCCCAGACCGCCTCGGTCAGCGCCGCGGGGTCCTTCGCGTCCGCCCGCAGCCGCTCGAACAGCGGCTGCTTCAGCGAGAACACGAAGGTGGCCGTCTCGCTGGGCGTGTAGCCCTGCCGGGCGCGCCGGCCGGACATCTCCGTGAGCACCGCCCGCGCGTCGCCCCAGGCGTCGGTGCGGATGTCGTCGCTGCCGGAGGCGAGCGCGCGCTGGAGCGCGCCCAGGAAGCGGCGCGACTGTTCGCGGACCTCGCGCTCGACCGTGGGGTCGTCGCGCCGGCCCGCGCCGGCGAGCTGCAGCCGCACCCAGTCGTCGAGCAGCGTCTGCTCGTGTCGCGAGAGGAGCGCGGCAAGCGGCGAGTACGCGTTCTGGGCCATGTCGGACCTCGATGGATGCTCGGGGAGCGCCGGCGGCGAGACTCCATCATAGTTTTTCGCGGATTCCCTGGGGGCGCCCGCCGCCGTTTGGGCGTGTCAGCGGCCGATGGCGGCGCCGTCGGGGGCGCGCCGGTCGGAGCCGCCCTCGAGCAGGCCGCTGGCCGCGTCCACGGCCACCGCCTGCACGACCCCCTGCGAGGGACCCTCCACCAGCCGGTGCCCGCGCTGCTCGAGCAGCCGGAGGGTGTCCGGCGAGAGGCCGAAGGGCTCGTAGCGGATCTGGTCCGGCAGCCACTGGTGGTGCACGCGCGGGGCGTCGATGGCCTGCTGCACGTTCATCCCGAAGTCCACCACGTTCAGCACGACCTGGAGGACCGTGTTGATGATCGTGCGGCCCCCGGGGCTGCCCACGGCCAGGAGCAGCTTCCCGTCGCGGGTGAGGATGGCCGGGGTCATGCTGGACAACATGCGCTTGCCGGGCGCGGCCAGGTTCGCCTCGGTGCCGATCAGCCCGGTCTCGTCGGTGCGGCCGGGCTGGGCGTTGAAGTCGCCCATCTCGTTGTTGAGGAGGAACCCGGCGCCCGGGACCACGATGTGGGAGCCGTAGCTCGCCTCGAGCGTGTAGGTGAGCGCGACCGCGTTGCGCTCGGCGTCCACCACCGACAGGTGCGTGGTCTCCGCGCTCTCCGCCGGCCACTCGAAGCCCAGCGGGGAGGAGACGGAGGCGCGGTCGGGCCGGATCGAGCGCCGGAGCGCCTGGGCGTACTCCTTCGAGATCAGGCGCGCCACCGGCATCTGCGGGTTGAAGTCCGGGTCTCCCAGGTGGCGTGCGCGGTCCGCGTACGCCCGGCGCATCGCCTCCGCCATCAGGTGCACCGTCTCCGCGGAGCCGAACCCGGCCTTCTGCAGGTCGTAGCCCTCGAGGACGTTCAGCATCTGCAGCAGCACGGTGCCGCCGGAGCTCGGCGGCGGGGCGGAGAGCACCTCGTACCCGCGGTAGCTTCCGCGCAGGGGTGCGCGCACCACGGCCCGGTAGGCCTTCAGGTCCGCGCGCGTGATCAGCCCGCCGCCGCGCCGCATCTCCCGCTCGATCAGCTCCGCCACGCGCCCCTCGTAGAACCCGGCCGGCCCGTCGCGGGCGATGCGCTCGAGCGTGCGGGCGAGGTCGGGCTGCTTCAGCAGGTCGCCCATCTCATAGGGCTGGCCCGAGCGCGAGAAGGCGGCCACCGACGCGGGGTAGGGCTGCATCTGCGGCAGCGCGGCCTCCAGCGAGCGCGCGAGCCCGTCGGTCACCATGAAGCCGTCCCGCGCGAGCTGGATCGCGGGCTCCACGAGGCGCGGCCACGGCAGCTTGCCGTGCGCTTTCCAGGCCATGTGGAGACCCGCCACGGTGCCGGGCACGCCGACCGCGAGATGGCTGTCGTGGTGGCGGGCGGGGTCGTACCGTCCGTCCGTGACGAACATCGAGGGCGTCGCCGCCGCGGGCGCCGTCTCGCGGAAGTCGATCAGCGTCGCCTGCCCCGACGCCGGCCGGTGCAGCAGGAAGCCGCCGCCGCCGATGTTCCCGGCCGCCGGGTGCGTGACCGCCAGCGCGAACGCGGTGGCGACGGCCGCGTCCACCGCGGTGCCGCCGTCCCAGAGCGCCTCGACGCCGACCTGCGTGGCCAGGAAGTTCTGCGAGGCCACCATCCCGTTGCGGGCGCGGACGGGGGAGACCGCGGCCACCGCGGGCGTGGGCGGAGGCACGAGCAGCGAACCGGCGGCGGCGACCGCGAGTACGGAGGCGAGGAGCGCGAGGACGCGACGGTTCATCGGACCTGATCAACCTACCGGCAGGGGTTCGGGGTGTCAACGGCGGAAAGGAACGGTGACGGAAACGGAACGGTGACGGAACGGGAATCGGGACGGTGCCGGAACCGGTACCGTTCCGGATGCCGGTACCGTCCCGTTACCGGCACCGTTCCGGCACCGTTCCGCCATCTGCTACTGTCCCGGCATGCTCCTCCTCGCTCTCCTGGCCTTCCTGGCCGCGGCCCCCGCGGCGGCACCGCGCACGCTGCGGCTCGACTACGTGCATTCCGGCACCGCGGGAGAGGAGCGCTTCGCGCTCGACGGCCTGGTGCTCGAGGGCGAGTGGCCGGGCCGGCTCGACCGCGCGCTCGATCCGCTCCGCTTCGGCAAGTACCTGTTCGAGGTGAAGGACGCGCGCCGCGGAACGCCGCTGTTCTCGCGCGGGTTCGCCAGCGTGTACGGCGAGTGGGAGACCACCGAAGACGCGAAGCGCACCACGCGCGCCTTCCACGAATCGCTGCGCTTCCCGATGCCGGAGGCGCCGGTGCAGGTCGTGCTCGCCAAGCGCGCGGCCGACCAGTCGTTCCAGCCGGTGTGGACGGTCACCGTGGATCCCGCGGACCCCGCGATCGACCGCGCCCCGCCGTCGCCCTACCGGGTCTGGGCCGTGCAGAGAAGCGGCGAGCCGCGCGACAAGGTGGACCTCCTCCTGATGGGCGACGGGTACACGGCCGGCGAGATGGACCAGTGGCACGCGGACGCGCGGGCCCTGGCCGAGATGCTGTTCGCGGTGTCCCCGTTCCGGGAGCGCCGGGCGGACTTCAACGTGTGGGCGGTGGACACCCCGGCCGACCAGAGCGGCGTCAGCCGGCCCTCCGACGGCGTGTGGCGGCGCTCGCCGCTGCGCGCGAGCTACGACGCGTTCGGCTCCGAGCGCTACGTGCTCGCCTTCGACAACAAGCGGCTGCGCGAGGCGGCGGCGGCCGCGCCCTACGAGTTCGTGGAGATCGCGGTCAACGACCGCAAGTACGGGGGCGGGGGCATCTACAACCTGTACGCCACGGTGGCCGCGCGCAGCGCGTGGGCGCCGTACCTTTTCGTGCACGAGTTCGCCCACCACTTCGCGGGCCTGGCGGACGAGTACTACACCTCGCCCGTCGCGTACGCGGCCGCCGCGGAGGGGAGCCGGGTCGAGCCGTGGGAAGAGAACGTGACCGCCGACCCCCGGGCCGCGCGCTGGCGCGACCTGGCCGCGCCCGGCACGCCGCTGCCCACGCCGTGGCCGAAGGAGGAGTTCGAGGCCGCCCAGCGCGAGATCCAGGCCCGCCGCCGGAGGATCCGCGAGGAGAAGCGGCCGGAAGAGGAGATGGACGCGCTCTTCCGCGAGGAGCGCCGCCGGATGACCGCGCTGCTCTCCCCGCACGCCGGGCGCGTGGGCGCCTTCGAAGGCGCGATGTACGAGGCGCGCGGCTACTTCCGCCCGCAGGCGGACTGCATCATGTTCACGCGGGACGAGGTGCCCTTCTGCGCGGCGTGCCGGCGCGCCCTGGTGCGGGTCATCGACCTGTTCTCGCGTCCACCCGGCCCCTGAGCTGCCCCGCCTCGGTATCATGGGAAACGGCGCGGACGGCGCACGCCCGCCGCTGCCCGGAAGGGGATCCTTGCGCGAACAGGGCCTCGAGAACTTCTATCCGAAGCTGGCGCGCCTGGGCCGCGAGCTGCGCCTCGACGCCGGGGCGGTGCTCTGGAAGGAGGGCGACCCGGGCGACTCCGTCGCCTTCCTGCGCGAGGGCACGCTCGAGGTGGTCAACGAGGCCGCGGAGGCCGAGGAGGTCGTGCTGCGCACGCTGGAGGCGGGGGCGGTCGTGGGCGAGATCTCCACGGACGGCTCGAACCGGTCGGCGACCGTGCGCGCGCGCACGCCCTGCCTGATCCTCAAGGTGCCGGCCGCCGACTTCCGCCAGTTCGCGCGGGAGGAGCCGGAGTTCCTGGAGCGGCTCTTCTGGACCCAGGTGGACCGCGTGCGCAGCCTGACCCGGGAGGTGACGCGCACGCACCAGCGCGCGATCACCGACGCGCTGACGCGCCTGTACAACCACGGCTTCTTCCGCCAGCGCCTGGAGATCGAGCTCGAGCGCGCGAAGGAGACGGGCGACCAGGTGTCGCTGGTGATCTTCGACATCGACCACTTCAAGAAGTACAACGACACCCACGGGCACGAGGAGGGCAACGAGGTGCTCGTCTCCGTGGCGGGGATCATGAAGCGGATCGGCCGGCGCGGCGACATCATCGCCCGCTACGGCGGCGAGGAGTTCGTGGCGCTGCTCTACGGCGCGAGCTGCGACGAGGCGCGCACCTTCGCGGAGACGGTGCGGGCGGCGGTCGAGAAGCACGCGTTCGGGCCGGCCGCGGACCGGGAGCCGCGCCGGGTGACGGTGAGCGGCGGCTGCGCCACGTTCCCGAGCCCGGCCACCGACGAGGACGAGCTGATCAAGCTCGCGGACGAGAAGCTCTACGCGGCCAAGGCCGCGGGCCGCAACCGGGTGATGGCGTGAGGGCGGTCGCGCGGCCGGTCCTGGCGCTCGCGCTGGCGGCGGTGCCGTGCCCCGCCGGCGCGGGCGAGGTGCGCGAGGCGGTGGCCGTGCTCGAGGTCCTCGCGCCGGGGCTCCCTCACCACGTGGCGGAGGCGGCCCCGGTCCGCTTCGCGCTGCTGGAGGACGGGCAGGTCTTCGTCGGCGGCACGCGGTCGCTGTTCGCGGGCAGGCTGTCCTCGCGCGAGGCGCGCGACCTCGAGCGCCGGCTCGCCGACGCGCGGAAGGTCCCCGGCCTGGCCGGGTCGGTCACCGTGGGAGCGGGGGAGCGGCGCAGCCGCCTGCGCCTGTTCAAGGGGGGGCGGCCGCTCGACATCACCCTCACCGGCGACCCGGCCGCCCCGCGGCCGGAGACGCGCGCGCTCGCCGCGTTGCTCGTGGACCTCGAGCGCTTCTGGCACCCGAGCCTGCGCCCGTACGCGCCGCAGACCTACGCGCTCAGCGCGCGTGCGGGGACGCTCCGGGGCGGCTGCCGGCGCTGGGCGGCCGCGTCGCCGTCGGTCGCGGAGAGCGTGTTCGCGCCGGTCGGCGTGCCGGCCGCCCTCGCCTCGGGATGGCCGACCGGCGCCACCCCCGCGTCGGTCTGCGCCGGCGAGCGCACCTACGTCGTGACGCTGCGGCCGCTGCTGCCCGTCGAGCAGCCCTGAGCCGCCCCGGCGCTGGCGCGGATGTTGCTGAAAGCAGGCCGGAGGTCCGCGATGCCGAAATGTGAAGCCTGTGGCAACGAGTACGACAAGACGTTCGAGGTGATCCTCGCCGGCCAGCGCCACGTGTTCGACAGCTTCGAATGCGCGGCCCACGCGCTGGCCCCCACCTGCTCCCATTGCGGGATCCGCATCCTGGGGCACGGCCTGGAGGCCGACGGCCGGTTCTTCTGCTGCGACCATTGCGCGGAGAAGTCGGGCGTGAAGGGCCTGCGCGACCGCGCGGACGCGGTCAGCGAGCGGTGACGCGCGCAGCGCGGCGGCGCGAGCGGAGGGGGGTTCGGGGGGAGCGCGAGGGCCATCGGAGCCGAAGTTCCTGTAGCGGCCCGAGCGATCCCCCCGAGATGAAGCAAGCCGCAGCCACAGCCGCCGCCACGGGCGAGGTGGTGGTGGCAGTGGATGAAATGCCGGACCTGGGCGAGCAGCTCCCGCGCGAAGCGCGGAGCGGGCACCTGGGGGGAAATACAGGGAAGGAACGGTCAAACCACATGAGCCTGATGATGCCGATGAGGCCGAACGTGGAGATGGGCCGGGTGGTGGTGGACTTCGACTCCATCAAGATCCGCCTGGCCAGCCCCGAGAAGATCCGGACCTGGTCGCACGGCGAGGTCACCAAGCCGGAGACGATCAACTACCGGACCTTCAAGCCCGAGAGGGACGGCCTCTTCTGCGCGAAGATCTTCGGACCGATCACGGACTGGGAGTGCCTCTGCGGCAAGTACAAGCGCATGAAGCACCGGGGCGTGATCTGCGACAAGTGCGGCGTCGAGGTGACGCAGTCCAAGGTGCGCCGCGAGCGCATGGGCCACATCGAGCTGGCCTGCCCGGTGAGCCACGTCTGGTTCTTCAAGGGCCTGCCCAGCCGCATCGGGCACCTGCTCGACATCAGCCTGCGCGACCTGGAGCGCATCCTCTACTTCGAGTCGTACGTGGTCATCGACCCGGGCGACAGCCCGGAGGTGAAGCGCCAGGAGCTGATCAGCGACGACCGCTACCGCCAGCTCCGCGAGAAGTACCCCCGGATGCGCGCGGCCATGGGCGCCGAGGCCATCAAGGACCTGCTCAAGCGCGTGGACGTGGACAAGGACGCGCTGGAGCTGCGCGAGAAGATGCGGACGGAGAACTCCGTCCAGAAGAAGATCAAGTATGCCAAGCGCCTGAAGGTGGTGGAGGCGTTCCGCAAGAGCGGCAACAAGCCGGAGTGGATGATCCTGGACGTGATCCCGGTGATCCCGCCCGAGTTGCGGCCCCTGGTCCCGCTGGACGGCGGCCGCTTCGCCACCTCGGACCTGAACGACCTCTACCGCCGCGTGATCAACCGCAACAACCGGCTGAAGAAGCTGATCGAGCTGCGCGCGCCGGACGTCATCGTGCGCAAC
>DATBIZ010000290.1:0-1662 GCA_036556645.1 Vicinamibacteria bacterium
GAGCTGGTGGGCGTCGCGGTTCGCGTCCACGAAGACGTAGCGGCCCCAGTAGGGCGGCGACTGGCGGGGCAGCGCGTCGTAGTCCGTGCGTCCCTTCAAATAGCGGTAGAACCAGTCCACGACCTTGTCCCGCCCGTCGGGATCGGACACCGGGTTGATCAACACGACCAGCCGCTCGCGGATGCGGCGGACCATCGGCTGCTCGGAGACCGCGAGCCGGTAGGCCAGCTCGAGGACCATCTCCGGGCCGCCCGTCTCGTCGGCGTGCAGGCCGGCGTTGAAGTAGTAGAACGGGCGTGCCGAGGAAAGGAGGGCCTCCGCCTCCGCGGGCGTCGTGCGGCGCGGGTCGGCCAGCGCCGCGGTGGCCGCCTTCAGCGCCTCGAGCGCGGCGATGCCGCCCTCGTCGGCGATCGCCGCCATCAGGATCTCGCGGCCCTCCTCGGTGCGCCCGATCGCCTGCACGCGCACGCGCGGCGACGCGCGCGCCAGCTCGCGGAAGTAGGCCTGGATGCGCGCGCTGTGCGTCAGCTCGCCGGCCGCGCCGGCCACGCGTCCCAGGAACCGCGCCGGCGAAGGCACGGCCCGCGAATCCGGCACGTACGCCACCCACGGGCTCAGGAAGCGGGGGTCGGTCGTGAACCGCGCGATCGCCTCCGCCGAGCCGGGCTCGGCCGCGTCGGGCGTGAAGGGCGGCGGCGCGGCGGCGGCCATCAGCGACGCCGCCACCGCGCACGCCGCTCGCCCGCCGCGCAGGGTCAGCGTCCCTGGGGGAAGAACGCGAGCAGCAGCCCGATGAACCCGAACAGCGCGGCGGCGTAGCGCGCCAGCTCGAGCTTGCCCGCCTCGTAGTTCATGTAGTCGCCCAGCTCCACGCCCGCCGGCACCGGCTGCAGCCCGGAGAGCTGCGAGGAGCAGTACAGGAACCCGAGCACCCCTCCCGCGAGGAGCACCAGACCGATCGTGCGCATCGGACTCCTTTCAGGCGAACTCGCCGAGACCCCATGGTCGTGGTGGGACGGAAACGGAAACGGAAACGCCGGAACGGTGCCGGAACGGGGTCGGGACGAAACGGAAACGGGACGGAACGGAAACGGGACGGAAACGGGACGGCGGCCTCCGGAACGGCGTCATTCGCCACGGAAGGCCGGCTTCCGCTTCTCGAGAAACGCGGTTGTCCCTTCTTCCTTGTCCCTGGACTCGAACGTGATCGCCTGGGCCGTGGACTCGAACGTGAGCCCGGCGGCCAACGGCATCTGGGAGGACGCGTTGAGGGCGGCCTTGGCCAGGCGCACGGCCAGCGGGCCGAGCGCCAGCACCTTCTCCGCCAGCGCGTGCGCCGCCGTCATCAGCTCGGCGCGTGGCACCACCGCGGTCACCAGCCCGCAGGCCAGCGCCTGCCGGGCATCCCACCGCGCGCCGGTGAGGATCATCTCCTTGGCCCGGCCCAGGCCGACGATGCGGGGCAGACGCTGCGTCCCGCCCGCGCCGGGGATGATCCCCAGAGAAGGCTCGGGCAGGCCGAACACCGCGCCCTCCGCGGCCACGCGCAGGTCGCAGGCCAGGGCCAGCTCGCACCCGCCGCCCAGCGCCCAGCCGTTGACCGCCGCGATGGAGACGGCTTCGTGCGCTTCCACCGCGGACATGAGCCGGGAGTTGATCCCG
>DATBIZ010000291.1:0-16382 GCA_036556645.1 Vicinamibacteria bacterium
GTTCCTGGCCTCGGCCTACGCGTCGCGCGGGATCAAGGTGCGCTTCACGTCCGGCTCCGGATCCGAGGTCCTGCTCGGCCACGCCCACGGGCGCTCGATGCTGTACCTGGAGGCGCGCTGCATCCTGCTGGCCAAGGGCGCGGGCAGCCAGGGGGTGCAGAACGGCGCGATCAGCTGCATCGCGCTCCCGCTGTCGCTGCCCGGCGGCATCCGGGGCGTGCTCGCCGAGAACCTGATCGCGGCCAGCGTCGGGCTGGAGGTGGCGAGCGGCAACGACGCGATGGCGTCGCACAGCGAGATGCGGAAGACGGCCAAGCTGATGCTGCAGCTCCTCCCCGGCACCGACTTCGTGACCTCCGGCTACAGCGTGATGCCGCGGCAGGACAACCTGTTCGGAGGGGGAAACTTCGACGCGAACGACCTCGACGCGTGGATGGCGATCCAGCGCGACCTCGGCGTGGACGGCGGGATCACGCCCAGGGGCGAAGACGAGGTCCGGCGCGTGCGGCGGCGGGCGGCCGCGGCGGTGCAGGCGGTCTGGGCGCAGATGGGCTTCCCCGCGATCGCCGACGAGGAGGTGGACGCGGCCGTGGACGCGCGCGACAGCGGCGACCTGCCGCCCCGCGCCCGGGCCGCGGACGTGGCCGCCGCCCGGCGGTTCCTCGAATCGCCGGCGACGGTGCTCGACGTGGCCGCCGCGCTCGGCCGGTGCGGCTTCGTGCGAGAGGCGCAGGCCCTGTTGGCCCTGACCCGCCAGCGTGCGGCGGGCGACTACCTGCAGCCCTCGGCGATCCTGGTCGAGGACGGCGCCGACCTCGTCGCCGAGAGCGCGGTCGACGATCCCCACCTCTACCGCGGGCCCGGCACCGGCTACCGGCTCGAGGGGGACCGGCGCCGGGAGATCGAGTCGGTGCCGTTCGCCGTCGACCCGCGCCGGTTCGGGCGGGGCGAAGAGGCGCCGGAGACGTTCGAGGAACGCGGGACCGCCGCGCCGGGCCGGGCGGCCGAGGTCGTGGTCGCGGTCGGCCCGGCCTTCGGCGGCCGGCTCGGCTCCACGCTCGGCGGCCTGTCCCACCGCGCGGTGATCGAGGCGGTGCTCGCCGGCATCCGTCAGGAGCGGGTGCCCGCGCGGGTGATCCGCGTGCGCGACACCGCGGACTGCGCGTTCATCGGCCATCAGGCGGCACAGCTCTCGGGCTCGGGGGTGGCGATCGGGATCCAGTCGCGCGGCACCGCGGTGATCCACCGGCGCGGCCTCGCTCCGCTCGACAACCTGGAGCTGCTCAGCCACGCGCCCAACGTCACCCTCGACGCGTATCGGGCGCTCGGGCGCAACGCGGCCTGCCACGCGCTGGGGAAGACCGCGGAGCCGGTGCCGGTGCGCATCGACAACATGGCCCGCCTGAAGCACATCGTCCAGTCCACGCTGCTGCACCGCGTCGAGGTCGAGGCGACGGTGCCGGGAGCGCCTCCGCTCGAGATCACGCTGCGCGAGGCCCCGGTGCCGAGCGCGGCATCCGAAGGGAACCAGGCGTGAGGTACCCGCTCTACCGGCACGCGCGCGACCGCATCACGCTGCGGAACGGCCGGCCGCTCGCCGCGCTGTCCCGGGAAGACCTCGAAGCGGGCCGGCTCGGCGCCGACGACCTCGGCATCCAGGAGGAGACGCTGCGACGGCAGAGCCGGATCGCCGAGGAGGCCGGCTTCGCGCCGCTGGCGCGCAACCTGGAGCGCGCGGCCGAGCTGACGCGCCTGCCCGACGAGAAGATCCTGGAGATCTACGAGGCACTGCGGCGCGGCGGGCGGAGCCCCGCCCTCGAAGCGCTCGCGCGCGAGATCGAGCAGGCCTACGGCGCGAGCCTCACCGCGGCGTTCCTGCGCGAGGCGGCCGCCGCCGAGCCCTGACCGCGCGGCCGGGCCACGCGCGACGTCGCCGCCGCGTCCGGAACCGGACACCGACCGTTCTCTTCCGGACGGCTGCGCGGCCGTAACCGCATAGAAACGCAGTACATCCGTCGCCGAGGCGCTGGTACGCGGGTTGCTCAGGGAGCTGCGAACCACATGGACCGCCCGCTCGCGCCCGAGTTCGTCCGCCAGCGCCGTCGCCGCCGCACCGTCGGCGCGGCCGCCGGGGTGTCCCTGGCGGGGTTCGCCCTGCTCTGGGGCCCCGGCCTGATCCGGCCGACGGTCAGCCGCGACCGGATCCGCACCGCGCGCGTGGACCGCGGCGCGATCGAGGCGGTGATCACCGCGACCGGCCACGTGGTGCCCGAGGTCGAGCAGGTCGTCTCGAGCCCGGTGGACGCGCGCGTCCTGCGCATCCTCAGGCGCGCCGGCGAACCCGTCGCGCCGGGGGAGCCGATCGTGGAGCTGGACCTCTCGGCGTCCCAGGTGGCGCTCGCGAAGCTGGACCAGGACCTCGCGCTCAAGCGCAACCAGCAGGAGAAGACGCGGCTGGACCTGCAGGCGAAGCTGGCCGAGGTCCAGGCCAAGTGGGACGTCAAGAAGCTGCAGCTCGAGGGCTACCGCGCGCAGCTCCGCCGGCACCGGGACCTGCACGCGCAGGGCCTCCTCTCGCAGGAGGCGCTCCAGCAGTCGGAGCTGGCGGAGGCGCAGGCGGCGGTGGAGCTGCGGCAGCTCGAGGCCGAGCGCGCGTCGGCGCAGCAGTCCACGCGCGCGCAGCTCGCGGGCGTCGCGCTGGAGGCGGCGCAGCTCAGCCGCGAGCGCGACGAGGCGCGCCGGCAGCTCCTGCTCGCCACCACCCGTGCCGACCGCAACGGCGTCGTCACCTGGACGGTCACCGAGGAAGGCGCGGCGGTGCGCAAGGGCGACCTGCTCGCGCGGCTGGCCGACCTCGGCTCCTTCCGCGTCGAGGCCACGGTCTCGGACGTGCACGCCCAGCGGCTGGTGCCCGGGCTGCCGGTCGAGGTCCGCGTCGCGGAAGGCCAGGGCCTCGCGGGAACGGTCGCCACCGTGCGGCCGGCGATCGCCAACGGCTCGGTGTCGTTCGCGGTGGCGCTGCGCGAGCGGTCGAGCCCGCGCCTGCGCACCAACCTGCGCGTGGACGTGCTGGTGATCGTCGGGCGCAAGGACGACGCGCTGCGCCTCAAGCGCGGCCCGTTCGCCAACGGCGAGGGGCAGCAGCAGGTGTTCGTGGTGCAGGGCGACCGCGCGGTGCGCACGCCGGTGCGCCTGGGGCTCAGCAGCTTCGACCAGTTCGAGGTGGTGAGCGGGCTGCAGGAGGGCGACGAGGCGGTGATCTCGGACATGAGCGCGTACCAGCACGTGAAGCAGGTCGCGCTCCGATGAGCGGAGGAGCTCCCATGATCCGGTTGTCGGACATCGAGAAGGTCTATCGGACGGAGAAGATCGAGACCGTCGCCCTCGCGAACGTGAACCTCGACGTGGCCGCGGGCGAGTTCGTCTCGATCATGGGCCCGTCCGGCTGCGGCAAGAGCACGCTGCTGCACGTGATGGGCCTGCTCGACGCGCCCACCCGCGGCACGGTCGCGCTCGACGGGCGGGTGGTGGACTCGTTCGACGACCGGCGGCTGGCCCCGCTGCGCAACAAGGAGATCGGGTTCATCTTCCAGACCTTCCACCTGATCCCGGACCTGAGCGTGGTGGACAACGTCGAGATCCCGCTGCTGTACCGGCGGATGAGCAACGCGGAGCGGCGCCAGCTCGCGCTGACCGCGCTGAACCGGGTGGGGCTCGCCTCGCGCGTGCACCACTTCCCGGGCCAGCTCTCCGGCGGGCAGCAGCAGCGGGTGGCCATCGCGCGCGCGATCGTGGGACGGCCGCGCCTGCTGCTCGCGGACGAGCCGACCGGCAACCTGGACAGCCAGATGGGGGACGAGATCATGGCCATCCTGCGCGAGCTGAACGAGCAGGAGAAGACCACCATCGTGATGGTCACCCACGACCCGCGCCTGGCCGAAGAGACCGACCGCACGGTGCGGCTGTTCGACGGCCGGCAGGTGAACTGAGGCCGCCGTGCTGCGCCACTACGTCAAGACCGCGTTCAAGGTGTTCGCCCGGCGCAAGTTCTTCACCTTCGTCAGCCTGTTCGGGATCAGCTTCACGCTGGTGGTGCTGATGGTGGCCACCGCGATGCTCGACCACACGTTCGCGCCGCACGCGCCGGAGGTGCACCAGGACCGCACGGTGGGCCTGTTCCACGCGCAGATGATCGGGCCCCACAATCGCTGGTCCAGCGAGCCCGGGTACCGCCTGCTCGACCGCCACCTGCGCGACCTGCCCGGCGCCGAGCGCACGTCCATCTACTCCGACGCGCGCACGGTGTACTCGTACCCGGGCGGTACGAGGGTGAAGTCCTCGCTCAAGCGCACGGACGCGGAGTTCTGGCGGATCCTGCGCTTCGAGTTCCTGGAGGGCGGCCCCTTCGGGGACCAGGAGGTGCAGGACGCCCGCTTCGTGGCCGTGATCAACGCGGCCACCCGCGAGCGCTTCTTCGGCGGCGAGAGCGCGGTAGGACGCACGATCGAGGTGGACGCCCAGCGCTTCCGCGTGGTCGGCGTGGTGTCCGACGTGCCGGCGCTGCGGCGCGTCCCCTTCGCCGACGTCTGGGTGCCGCTCACCACGGCCAAGACCGACGCCTACAAGAGCGAGATCATGGGCGGCTTCTACGGCATCGTGCTCGCCAAGGACCGCGCGGAGATCCCGGCCCTCAAGGCGGAGTTCCGCTCGCGCGTGCGGACGGTCGAGCTGCCGGACGCCCGGCGGTACGAGAAGCTGGTCGCGCCGCTGGAGACCCCGTTCGAGACCGTGGCGCGGCTGTTCCTGGGCGACCGCGGCGAGGAGGAGGCGCGTCCGGAGCGGCTGATCGCGCTCCTCGCCGGGGTGGCCCTGCTGTTCATGCTGCTGCCCACCATCAACCTGGTGAACCTGAACGTCAGCCGCATCATGGAGCGCGCCTCCGAGATCGGCGTGCGCAAGGCGTTCGGCGCCTCCTCGCGCACGCTGGTCGGCCAGTTCGTGGTGGAGAACGTGCTGCTCACCCTGATCGGCGGCGCGATCGGCCTGGGGCTGTCGGTCTTCGTGCTGCAGGCGCTGGGAGCCAGCGGCGTGGTCCAGTACGCGCGGTTCGGCCTGAACCTGCGCATCTTCGCCTGGGCGCTCGCCACCGCGCTCTTCTTCGGCGTGTTCTCGGGCGTCTACCCGGCCTGGCGGATGTCGCGCCTGCACCCGGTGGACGCGCTGCGGGGGGCCTCTCGATGATGCGTCACCTGCTGAAGCTGGTGTGGAACCGGCGGCGCACGAACGTGCTGGTGGTGGCCGAGATCTTCTGCTCGTTCCTCGTGCTCTTCGGCGTCGTCACCCTCGCCGTCTTCTACCTCGACAACTACCGCCAGCCGCTCGGGTTCCAGGACGACGACGTGTGGGTGGTGACGCTGAACGCGCCGGAGGCGCGCTTTGCTGGACCGCGCCGGGAGCACGCGGAGGCCGCCCGGCGCCTGCTCGCCGCGGCGCGCGAGTTCCCCGAGGTGGCGGCCGCGGCCGGGGCCTTCACCATGCCGTACTCGAACGCGGGCTGGAACACCGGCGTGAAGCTGCCCGCCGGCCAGGCGGTGTACTGGGTCAACCAGGTCACCGACGGCTACGACCGCGTGATGGGCATGGCCGTGGAGCGCGGGCGCTGGTTCTCGCGCGAGGACGACGGGTCGGCGTGGAAGCCCGTGGTGATCACGGCCGGCCTGGCCCGCACGCTGTTCGGCGACGAGGATCCCATCGGGCGCAGCGTGCCGCAGGACCCGCCGCCGGCCGGCGAGCCGCCGCGCCAGGAGCTGCGGGTGATCGGCGTGATCGGCGCGTTCCGGCAGCACGGCGAGTTCTCGGAGCCGGTCGGCTACGCCTTCCGCCGCTTCGACGCCCAGGACCCCGAGGAGGGCCCGCCGCGCCTGCTCGCGCTCCGGGTGCGTCGGGGCACCCCGGCCGCGTTCGAGGAGACCCTGATGAGGCGGCTGCAGGCCGAGGCACGCGACTGGTCGTTCGAGATCGAGCCGCTGGCCCAGATGCGCGAGGGCTTCCTGCGCGACCGGCTCACCCCGCTCGTCGCCGTGGCGGTGGTGGCGGCGTTCCTGATCCTGATGGTCGCGCTCGGCCTCACCGGCGTGGTGTGGCAGAACGTCACCCAGCGCACGCGCGAGATCGGGCTGCGCCGGGCCAAGGGCGCCACCGCGCGCCGCATCCACCGCCAGATCGTGGGGGAGCTGGTGCTGATGACCACGCTGGCGCTCGCCGCCGGTATCGTCGTGGTCGTGCAGTTCCCGCTGCTCGACCTGGTCACCGCGGTGCGGCCGGCCGTGTACGCGGCGGGTCTGGCCCTTTCCGCGGCCGCCGTCTATGGTCTGACCCTCGCCTTCGGCTGGTACCCGAGCCGGCTGGCCACCACGGTGCAACCCGCCGAGGCCCTGAGGTACGAATAGGGGTGGGGGCGCCGCCCCCGTCCTCATGCTCCTGATCGTCGACGACGACCCGTCGGTGCTCGCCTCGCTGGCGCTGCTGCTGCGCCAGGCGGGCTACCGCACGCACGGCGTGGCCTCGCCGGCGGAGGCGCTGGCCTGGCTCGAGCGCGAGGCCTGCGACCTGGTCGTGCAGGACATGAACTTCTCGCGCCAGACCAGCGGCGAGGAGGGCCTCTCCCTGCTGGCCAGCATCAAGGCGCGCAGGCCGCAGCTCCCGGTGATCCTGATGACGGCCTGGGGCTCGATCGCGCTGGCGGTGGAGGGCATGAAGGCGGGCGCGTCCGACTTCATCACGAAGCCCTGGACGAACCAGCAGCTCGTGCAGGCGGTGCAGACCGCCCTGGGGCTGGCCGCCTCCCGCCGCGGGCAGGACGAGCGGCCGCCCTCGCGCGAGGACCTCGACGCGCGGTACGACCTGGGGGCGCTGGTCGGAGACGACAAGCAGTTCCTCAAGGTGCTGCAGGTGGCCGGACGGGTGGCGGCGACGGAAGCCTCGGTGCTGGTCACGGGCGAGAGCGGCACCGGCAAGGAGCTGGTGGCCGAGGCGCTCCACCGCAACAGCGCGCGCCGGTCCGGGCCGTTCGTCAAGGTCAACCTCGGCGGCATCTCCTCCACGCTGTTCGAGAGCGAGATGTTCGGGCACGTGAAGGGCGCCTTCACCGATGCCCGCCAGGACCGCGTCGGCCGCTTCGAGATGGCCAAGGGCGGCACGATCTTCCTGGACGAGATCGGCGAGCTCGACGCCGCCTCCCAGGTGAAGATGCTGCGCGTGCTGCAGGACCGCGTGTTCGAGGTGCTGGGGTCGAGCCAGCCGCGCTCGGCCGACGTGCGGGTCGTCTCCGCCACCAACCGCAACCTGGCCGAGATGGTCCAGCGCGGCCAGTTCCGCGAGGACCTCCTGTACCGCATCAACCTGATCGCGGTGCACCTGCCGCCGCTGCGGGAGCGGAGAAGCGACATCCCCCTGCTCGCCCGGCGCTTCCTGCACACGGTGGGCCAGGTCTACGGCAAGGAGACGCTCGCCATCGCGCCGGCCGCGCTGCGCTGGCTGCAGGCGGCGCCCTGGCCCGGCAACGTGCGGCAGCTCCGCCAGACGATCGAGCGCACGGTGCTGGTCTCCCCGCGCGACGTGCTCGAGGTGGCGGACTTCGAGGCCGCCGCGGCCATGGAGCCCGCGGCGGCGCCACGCGACCCGCTGCCCGCCGTCGGCAGCATGACCATGGACGAGATCGAGCGGGCCATGATCGTCAAGTCGCTGGCCCACCACGCCGGCAACATCTCGCGCGTGGCCGAGTCGCTCGGCATGAGCCGGGCCGCGCTCTACCGGCGCCTGGAGAAGTACGGGATCGCCGGGTGAGCCTGCGCCGCGGGTTCGTCCTCTACCTGCTGTGCGTGCACGCGCTCTTCGCGGTCCTGGCCGTGCCGCTCTTCCGCGGACAGCGGCCGTGGCTCCTCGCGCTCGAGGTCGCGCTGGCCGTCTCGTTCGTCACCGGCCTGGCGCTGGTGCGAAAGCTGTTCGGGACGCTGGAGGTGCTCCGCGAGGGGGCGCAGCTCCTGGCCGAGAGCGACTTCACCACCCGCTTCCGCGAGACCGAGCGCGCCGAGCTGGACGACCTGATCCGGGTCTACAACCGCATGGCCGACCACCTGCGCGAGGAGCGGGTGCGCACCCGCGAGCAGCACTACTTCCTGGCCCAGATCCTGGACGTGTCGCCCTCGGGCATCGTGATCCTCGACTACGACGGCAAGGTCGAGTTCATGAACCCGGCCGCGGAGCGCCTCCTCGGCCGCTCGCGCGACGAGGCGGCCTCGGCGGCGCCGGCCGCGCTGCCTCCGCTGGGGGACGTGGTGCCGGCGCTGGCGCCCGGAGAATCCCGGGTGGTGCCCATCCGCGGCGGCCGGCGGGTCCGCGTGCGCCACGGGACGTTCCTCGACCGCGGCTTCCGCCGCAGCTTCTTCCTGCTCGAGGAGCTGACCGAGGAGCTGCGGCAGTTCGAGAAGGCCGCCTACGAGAAGCTGATCCGCATGATGTCGCACGAGGTCAACAACTCGGTCGGCGCGGTCAGCTCGCTGCTCAACTCCAGCCTGGCGCTGGGGCGGGCCCTGCCCGAAGACGACCGGCACGACCTCGACGCCGCGCTGCGGGTGGCCGTCGCGCGCACCGAGCAGCTCGGCGCGTTCATGCGCGGCTTCGCGGAGGTCGTGCGCGTGCCGCCGCCGCGGCTGGCGCCCTGCGACGTGCGCGGGCTGCTCGAGGGCATCACGCGGCTGCTGGGCCCGGAGGCGGAGCGCCGCTGCGTGCGCTGGGTCTGGGACGCGCCCTTCCCCCTGCCCGCCATCGCGCTCGACCGCATCCAGATGGAGCAGGTGTTCGTGAACGTGGTCAAGAACGCGCTGGAGGCGGTCGGCCGGGACGGCACGGTGAC
Source organism: Vicinamibacteria bacterium (assembly GCA_036556645.1). Classification (GTDB taxonomy): domain Bacteria; phylum Acidobacteriota; class Vicinamibacteria; order Fen-336; family Fen-336; genus DATKEG01. The sequence goes on from DATBIZ010000291.1 coordinate 8,915, forward strand.
CCTGCGCCTCGGCACGCGCGGGCCCCGGCCGTTCGTCACCATCGAGGACAGCGGCCCCGGCCTGCCGCCGGAGGCGCGCGCGAACCTGTTCACCCCGTTCTTCACCACCAAGGACAACGGCCAGGGGCTGGGGCTCACGCTGGTGCGCGAGATCCTCGAGCAGCACCACTTCGACTACGCGCTCGAAGCGCCCCCGGGCGGGCCGACCCGGTTCACGATCGTGTTCTGACCGGGTGCTACATTAGCCGTGTGTTCGAGGTCTCCTACCAGACGACGTTCTGCGCGCTGCACCGCCTGACCGACGGCGGAAAGCCGATCGAGCCGCCCCACGGCCACGACTGGCGGGTGGAGGCGGTGGCCGCGGGCGAGCAGCTCGACCGCATCGGGGTCGTGATCGACTTCGAGCGCCTGAAGGAGACCCTGGGCGAGGTCGCGTCGCGCTTCCACTACCGGGACATCAACGAGCACCCGGCGTTCGCCGGGCAGAGCACGTCCGCGGAGGTCGTGGCGCGGTATTTCTTCCACGAGGTCCGCAAGGGCCTCGGCGACGAGGGCCGGCTGCTGCGCCGCGTGCAGGTCTGGGAAGCGCCGGGGTGCTCCGCGACCTACTCCGAGTGAGCGGGCGGGGCCGCTCGCCCTCGTGTTGACCGTCAACGAGGTCTTCTTCTCGATCCAGGGCGAGGGGACGCGCACGGGCCAGCCGTGCGTCTTCGTGAGGCTCACGGGCTGTCCGCTGCGGTGCGCCTGGTGCGACACCGCGTACGCGTTCCACCAGGGAGAGCGGCGCCGCGAAGACGACGTGCGGCGCGAGATCGCCGCCTACCCCTGCCGGCTCGTCCTCCTGACCGGCGGGGAGCCGCTGGCCCAGCCCGCGGCGTTCCCGTTCGTCACCCGGCTCGCGGACGAGGGCTGGCAGGTGCTGGTCGAGACCTCCGGCCACGTGCCGCTCGACCCCCTCGACGAGCGCGCGGTGGCGATCGTGGACGTCAAGGCGCCCGGCTCGGGCGAGACGCACCGCATGCACTGGCCGAACCTCGACCGGCTGCGCGCGAAGGACGAGGCGAAGTTCGTGATCGCGGACCGTCGCGACTACGAGTGGGCGCGCGACCTCGTGCGCGAGCGGGGCCTGGCGCGGCGCTGCGCGGTCCTCTTCTCGCCGGTCCACGGCCGTCTCGACCCCGGCGGGCTGGCGCGCTGGATCCTCGACGACGGCCTGCCGGTGCGGCTGCAGGTGCAGCTCCACAAGTACCTGTGGCCGGGCGTGGAGCGCGGGGTGTGAAGCCGCTGGCGGTCGTCTGCCTGAGCGGAGGCATGGACTCCTGCGTCACCGCGGCGATCGCCGCCGAGGACCACCGCCTGGCCGCGCTGTTCGCGCGCTACGGACAGCGCACCCAGGCCCGGGAAGAGGCCTGCTTCGAGGCGCTGGCCGCGCACTACGGCGCCGCGCGCACGCTGGTCGCCGACTTTCCCCACCTGCGGGCCATCGGCGGCAGCAGCCTGACCGACCGCCGCCTGGCCGTGCGGGAAGGCGAGCCGGAGCCGGACCGCGTCCCGACCTCGTACGTGCCGTTCCGGAACGCGCACCTGCTCTCGGCGGCGACCGCCTGGGCCGAGGTGCTCGGCGCGGCCGCGGTGTACGTGGGGGCGGTGTGGGAGGACTCCTCGGGTTACCCCGACTGCCGTCCCGAGTTCTACGAGGCGTTCCAGCAGGTGGTGGACCGCGGCACGCGGCCGGAGACGCGGATCCGGATCGTCACGCCGGTGATCCGGATGACGAAGGCGGAGATCGTCCGCCGCGGCCTCGCTCTGGGCGCCCCGTTCGGGAAGACGTGGTCGTGCTACCAGGCGGAAACGGCGGCGTGCGGGCGCTGCGAGTCGTGCCGGCTGCGGCTGCGCGCGTTCGCCGACGCGGGCGCGCCCGACCCGATCCCGTACGACGCCCCCCGGTCCTAGTTGTGCGAGACTATGCAGTTGCGGGGCCCGCACCGCCCCGCCAAAGGAGACAAGAGCACATGAAGCGTTCGCTTTTGGCGGGCGGGCTGTGCCTGGCCGCCCTCCTGATCGGCGGGGAGGCCTTCGCGCAGACCGGGACGGCCCGCGGCAAGGTCGTGGACGAGAAGGACCAGCCGGTGCCGGAAGCGCAGGTGCTGCTCGAGTACCAGGGCGGCGTCACGCGCAAGATGGAGACCAAGACCAACAAGAAGGGCGAGTTCACGCAGGTCGGCATGTATCCGGGGCCGTACAAGATCACGATCAGCAAGGAGGGCTTCGCCCCCGCCGTGATCGAGTACCGCATCGCGATGGGCGAGCCGACCTACCTGCCCGACGTCAAGATCCTCTCCAAGGCGGCCGCGCAGGCGGCCACGCGCGACCCCGTGCGCGAGGAGCTGACCGCGAACTTCAAGAAGGCCACCGAGCTGACCCAGGCCGGCCAGCTCGACCAGGCCGAGGTGCTCTACAAGGAGATCCTGGTCAAGCACCCCAGCGTGCCCGAGGTGCACTACAACCTCGGCTACGTCTACGCGCAGAAGAAGGACTGGCCCAGCGCCGAGGGCGCCTACCTGAAGGCGATCGAGCTGCGGCCCAACTACGGCGAGGCCTACACCGCGCTCTCGCGCGTGTATTCCAACAGCGGCCAGCAGGCCAAGGCCACCGAGATCCTGGCCAAGGCCGCCGCCGAGAACCAGGGCGATCCCAAGGTGCAGTTCGGGGTGGCGGTGGACCTCTTCAACCAGGGCAAGGCCGACGAGGCGGCCGCCGCCTTCCAGAAGGTGCTGGAGCTCGACCCGAACCACGCCGAGTCGTACTACTTCCTGGGATCGCTGGCGGTGCAGCAGAACAAGATCCCGGAGGCGGTCACCCACCTCGAGAAGTACCTCTCGATGAACCCGACCAACGCGCAGAACGTGGCCACGGCCCAGGGTCTGCTCCAGGCGCTCAAGCCGAAGCAGTGATCGCCGATCGCGTGGCCGCCGTCCGGGAGCGCGTCGCCCGGGCGGCCGGCCGCGCCGGCCGACAACCGGAGGAGATCACCCTGGTGGCCGTGAGCAAGACGCATCCTCCCGAGCGCGTGCGCGAGGCGTTCGCGGCCGGCGTGCGCGACTTCGGCGAGAACAAGGTGCAGGAGGCGGAAGCGAAGGTGGCGGCGCTCTCCGACCTCCACGCCCAGGGGCTGCGCTGGCACCTGGTGGGGCACCTGCAGGCGAACAAGGCGCGCAAGGCGGCGGCGCTCTTCGACCAGATCCACTCCCTCGACGACGCCGCGCTCGGGCTGCGCCTGGAGAAGGCGGCGGCCCAGCTCCGGAAGACGCTTCCCCTGCTGGTGCAGGTGGACCTCGCGGGCGAGGAGACCAAGTTCGGCCTGGACGAGACCCACCTCTTCCCGGCCCTCGAGCTGCTGCGCGGGCTCAAGTCGGTGCGCGTGGAAGGGCTGATGGCGATGCCGCCGTTCGCGGAGGATCCCGAGGCGGCGCGGCCGTATTTCCGGAGGCTGCGCGAGCTGCGCGACCGGGCGCGGGCGGAGAACCTCCTGCTGGGCAACGCGCTCTCCATGGGCATGAGCCACGACCTCGAGGTGGCGATCGAAGAGGGGGCCACGCTGGTGCGCGTGGGCACCGCGGTCTTCGGCGAGCGCGGGGCGGCGGCGGAGCGCTGATGTTCGTCTTCGCGAACGTCCTGACCGGGCTGGCGCGCGTGCTGGAGATGGTGCTCTGGCTGTACATGTGGATCCTCATCGGCCGCGCGGTCGTCTCCTGGGTCAACGCGGACCCCCGGAACGCGATCGTGCGCTTCCTCCGGTCGGTCACCGACCCGCCGGTGGAGCTGATCCGCCGCCGGCTGCCGCGCAACCTGCGCTACTACCCGCTCGACATCGCCTTCCTGGTCCTGGTCGGGCTGGTGATCTTCGCCCAGTACGCGGTGGTGCAGACCCTGCTCGACATCAGCCTGCGGCTGCGCGGCGACGCCGGGGGCGCGGTGCTCTCTTGAGCGCGCCGGCCGGCCGTGCGACCCTTACGCGCGGCGTCCGCATGAAGGGATCTGGCAGATGAAAATCTCTCCCATGGACATCCAGCGGCAGGAGTTCGCGCACAACTGGCGCGGGTACGACCGCGAGGAGGTCCGCACCTACCTGAACATCGTGGCCGAGGAGGTGGCGGCGCTGCAGCGCGAGCGCGACAGCCTCGACCAGCAGGTGCAGAACATGCAGGGCCTGCTCGACGAGCACCGCCAGCGCGAAGCGATCCTGAAGAACACGCTGCTCACGGCCCAGCGCGTGTCCGAGGAGATCAAGGAGGTCGCGCGCAAGCAGTCGGAGAGCATGGTCAAGGAGGCGGAGATGCAGGCGGACCGCCTGGTCGAGCTGGCCCAGACGCGCGCCCACGAGGTGGAGCGCGGCATCCTCGACCTGCGCGCCCACCGCAGCGGGCTCCGCACCGACATCCGGTCCTTCATCACCCGCCTCACGCACCTGCTCGACCTGCAGGAGGAAGCCGAGCTGGAGGACAACCTCCGCTTCCTGAAGCGGCGGGAGGAAGCGCAGTAGACACGGCGGCGTCCGCGGTGCCGGACCTGCGCGCGGATGGCGACGGGATCACGCTGCGCGTCCGCGTGCGGCCGCGCGCCGCACGCACCGCGCTGGCCGGATGGCGGGAGGGCGCGCTGGTGGTGCGGCTCACGGCGCCTCCGGTCGAGGGCCGCGCCAACCAGGCGCTGGCGCGCTTCCTGGGCGGGCTGCTCGACGTGGCGCCCTCGGCCGTGACCGTGGTCCGCGGCGCGAGCGGCCGGGACAAGCTGGTCCACGTGAGCGGCCTGACCGTGGAGGCGGCGCGGGCGCGCCTGGCGGCCGCGGAGGGCGTTCCTTGACCCGCACCCTGGTGGTGCGGCGGGCGGGGACGCTGGTCACGCTCGACGGCCCGGCGCCGCGCCGCGGCGCCGCGCTGCGCGTGCTGGGCGCCGTCACCAACGGCGCCCTGGTCGCGCGGGACGGCCGCATCGCCTGGCTGGGGCGGGAGCGCGAGCTGTCCGCCGCGATCGTGCCCGAGCGCGACGCGGTGGAGCTCGACGCCGCGGGCGGCGCCGTGCTGCCCGGGTTCGTGGACGCGCACACCCATCTCGCCTTCGCCGGCGACCGCGACGACGAGATCCGGCGCCGTCTCGCCGGCGCGACCTACGCGGAGATCGCGGCCGAGGGCGGCGGGATCGTGCGAAGCGTGGACGCGACGCGCGCCGCTTCGACCGACGAGCTGGCCCGCGCGATCGCGCAGCGGCTCGACGAGATGCTCCTGCAGGGCACGACCACCGCCGAGGTGAAGAGCGGCTACGGCCTCGACACCGCGTCCGAGAGCCGCTCCCTGACGGCGATCCACGAGGCCGGCCGGCGCCATCCGGTCGCGGTGGTGCCGACGTTCCTGGGCGCGCACGAGGTGCCCGTCGAGTACCGCGCCGACCGCGACGCGTATCTTCGGCTGCTGGTGGACGAGGCGATCCCGCAGGTGGCCGCGGCCGGACTCGCGGAGTTCTGCGACGTGTTCTGCGAGCGCGGCGTCTTCTCGGTGGAGGAGAGCGCCCGCGTGCTCGCGTCGGCGCGGCGCCATGGGCTGAAGCTGCGCGTGCACGCGGACGAGCTGGCGGACACGGGCGGCGCGGCGCTCGCCGCCGGGGTGGGCGCCCGCTCGGCCGACCACCTGCTGCACGTGTCGGCGGACGGCGTGCGCGCGCTGGCCGCCAGCGCGACCGTGGCCGTGCTGCTGCCCTCCGCCGCCTTCTACCTGCGCGCGGGGCGCTACGCGCCGGCGCGCGCGCTGATCGAGGCCGGAGCCACCGTCGCGCTGGGGACCGACGTGAACCCGGGCGCCGGCCTCTCGCCCTCCATGCCGTTCGCGATGGCGGCCGCCTGCTTCGGCATGGGGATGTCGCTGGAGGAGGCGATCGCGGCCGCCACCCTCAACGCGGCCGTGTCCCTCGACCGGGAGCACGAGGTGGGCAGCCTGGCCGTGGGCAAGCGCGCGGACCTCGTCGTCCTGCGCTCCGGCCGCCTGCTCGAGCTGCTCCGGGTGGGCGTGCCGGCCATCCGGGCCGTGCTCAAGGACGGCCGCGTGGTGGTCCGCGACGGGCGCCGGGTCTAGGCCAGCCTAGAACCTCACGCCGAACGCCAGGACGAACTCGCTGCCGCCGTTGACGATCAGCTTGGCCTGGAAGTACGGGATCACGCCGCCGGTGCGGAAGCCGATCCCGGCGAGGAGGTTCAGCGCCGGGTCCGTGTCGCTGTTGTCCGGACCCTCGGGGTCCACCCGCAGCAGCCCGAGACCGGCGCCCGCCCAGACGAAGTTGGAGCCGCGGGTGGGGAAGTCGTAGTGGAAATCGGCGTTCACCGTCAGGTAGCTCAGGTTCTCGACGAACACCCACTCCAGGTTCGGGTTGAAGTAGATGCGCCGGGCGACCGGCGTGATCAGCTCGGCGCCGAGGAACGGCTCGCCCGCGTCGAAGTAGTAGCCGCCGCGCACGCCGACGTCGGCGGCGCCGGCCGGCGCGGCACCACCGGCGAGCGCGAGCGCGCCGAGGAGAAGGACCGCCGGGAGGAAGCGTCGGGCGCGCATGGCTCTCAGAACCGGTACCGGACGCCGCCGTAGACCTTGAACTGGTTCAGGTCCGACACGATGTCGAACCGTGCGGCCGCGTAGAGCGCGAGCGTGTCGGTCAGCCCGTAATCGAAGCCGCCGAGCAGGTGGATGCCGAGCTTGGTCTCGGTCTCGTCGAACGCATCGTCGTCGTCGTCGTCGAGGTCCACCACGCCCTTGAGACGGTGCAGCCCCAGCCCCGCCCCGACCCACGGGCTCAGGCCCGTGTCGCGGGCGCTGCCGAGCGGGAGGATCGCGTTCAGGCCGAAGTTGAGGTCCTCGATCGAGACGTCCACGCCCGGCACGTCGTCCCCCTTCTCCCAGTAGCCGACCTCGGGCTCGAGCAGGAGCCGGTCGCCGAGGCGGAAGCGGTAGTTCGCGGTGACCCAGAACGTCGAGTCCACGTCGTTCGGGGCGACGTAGCCGGCGCCGAGGCTGAGCGAGGCCTGCTCCTGCGCGTGCGCGAGCGGCGCGGCGAGCAGCACGGCGAGGGCGAGGGTGGGGATCAGGTGTCGTGTCATGGCGGACGCCTCCTTGGGCTCTGCTTCCACCGTAGGGGCCGGGGCCTGGAGGTGTCGAGGCCCTCAGGCGGAAAGTCGCGCCGTTGTGATCGCCGCCACGCGGCGTCGCCACGAAAAAAAAGACCGGGCCGCGCGCGCGGCCCGGCGGTGCGCTCGTGACGCCGGCTAGTAGCCGCCGCGGTCCTTGCTGCCGGACCGGCTGTTGCCGCTGGAGGAGCCGCGCTCGCGGTCGCCCTGGTCCGAGCGGCCCAGGTCGCTGCCGCTCGAGCGGTCCATGCCGCTCGACCCGCGGGATCGGTCGCCGCTGCCCACGTTGCCGCCGCGGTCCGA
>DATBIZ010000292.1:0-1848 GCA_036556645.1 Vicinamibacteria bacterium
GGTGGGGCGGGCCCTGGGCGTGCTGCGCTAGCGGCTCAGCCCCGCTCGCCCGCGGTCAGCCTCAGCAGGAGCCCCGCGGTCAGCGCCGCGCGCAGGGGCAGCGACGGCAGCAGCACGTGCTCGTCGAGCGAGTGCGCCCCGTCCCCGTCCGGCCCGAGCCCGTCCAGGGTGGGCAGGCCGAGCGCGCCCGCGAACGAGGCCTCGCTGGCGCCGCCGGTCGCCACCTCGGCCAGGTCCTGGCCCATCTCCCTGGCCACCGCGCGCGCCTGCTCGTACACCCCGAGCACCGCCGGCGTGCGCTCCAGCGGCGGGTAGTGCAGCCCGCCCGCCAGCGTCAGGCGGACGCGCGGGTCGGCGGGGGCGAGCCCGCGCAGCGCGCGCTCGAGCTCGAGCCCGTCGCTCCACGTCCGGAACCGCACGTCGATCTCCGCGGAGGCCAGGTCCGGCACCACGTTCGGGCGCAGGCCTCCGCGGATCACGCCGACGTTGGCGGAGACGCCGCGCTCGACGTCGGTCAGCGTGCTCACCTGCAGGCACTGCCGGGCCACCTCCAGGATCGCGTTCGCTCCGCGCGAGAGGTCCGCTCCGGCGTGGGAGGCGACGCCGTGCGCGGTGAGCACGAACGACCCGGAGCCCTTCCGCGCGGTCTTGACCGCCCCCCCGGGCCACGCCGGCTCGAAGTCGAGCACCGCCGCGCAGGACTTCATCTCGCTCTCCATCGCCGCGCGGTACGGCTCGCAGTCCACCTCCTCGAGCGGGGTGAAGAACACGGTGACCGGCGCGCGCCGGCCCAGCGCGTGCAGCGCCTGCAGGGCGAACAGGACCACCACCAGGCCGCCCTTCATGTCGTAGGCGCCGGGACCGCGCAGCACGTCGCCCTCCACGCGCGCCGGACGGTGCGCGGTGGTCCCCCGCGGCCACACCGTGTCGAGGTGCCCGAGCAGCATCACCGGCCGGGAGGCTCCGGGCGTGCGCGCGCGCAGGATCGGCCCCGCCCCTTCCACCGGCACCTGCGCGGCCTCCAGCCCGATCGCCCGCAGCGGCTCGGCCAGGCGGTTGGCCAGCGCGCGCACGCCGTCCGGGTGGTCGGACGGGGACTCGATGTCCACGATCTCCGCGAGCAGGCGCGTCATCTCGCCCTGCCGCGCGCGCGCCCATGCGAGAAGCTCGGTCAAGGCTTGCCCTCCCGGCGATAATGGCGCCCATGAGCGGCTCCACCGACGCGCTCGCGGCCTCCGCGCCGGCCGTCACGCCGCCGCTCCAGCCCGGGGGGCGGTTGGGGATCGCCGCGCTGGTGCGCTTCACGCGCGACCCGCTGCGGTTCATCACCAGTATGGCCCAGGCGAAGGGCGACGTCGTCCACTACCGCCTGGCCCGCCGCCACGTGTACCTGCTGAAGACCCCGGAGCTGGTGCGCGAGGTGCTCGTCACGCGCCAGCACGACTTCGCCAAGGGCGAGGGGCTGCGCTGGGCGAGGCGCTTCCTGGGCGACGGGCTCCTCACCAGCGAGGGCGAGCTGCACACGCGCCAGCGGCGGCTGGCCCAGCCCGCCTTCCACCGGCAGCGGATCGCGAGCTACGGCGACGCGATGGTGGGCCGCGCGGCGGCGGCCCGCGCGCGCTGGCGGGAGGGCGAGCCGCTCGCCCTCGACCAGGAGATGGTCCGCCTCACCCTCTCGATCGCGGGGAAGACGCTGTTCGACGCGGACACCGAGGCGCTGGCCACCGAGGTCGGCGCGGCGCTGACCGCGATCATGCGCCTCTTCCCGCGCTTCGCGAACCCGTTCGGGGCGGTGCTCAACGTGCTGCCGCTGCCGAGCAACCGGCGCTACGAGCGGGGCCGCCGGCG
>DATBIZ010000293.1:0-1620 GCA_036556645.1 Vicinamibacteria bacterium
GCGGTGGCGATGGCCCAGCCGCACCTGGGCCCCGGCCCCTGGCGCGTGCTGGAAGCCGGGGCCGGTTGCGGCTGGGCCGGCGTGCGCCTGCTCGGGCAGGGCCATCGGGTGGCGGGGGTGGACGTGAACCTGGACCCCACCGACGGGTTGCCCGCCGCCAACCCCCTGCTCCCCGCGCCCGAGGCGTTGCCCCGCGCGGAAGCCGAGATGGACGCGCTGCCGCTCGAGCCGTCCTCGTTCGACCTCGTGCTGGCGGTGGGCTCGCTGCACGTGGGGCCGCGCTTGACGCGCACGCTGGTGGAGCTGCGCCGCGTGGTCCGCCGCGGCGGCGTGCTGCTCGTGCTCGACTCGCCGGTCTTCCGCGACCGCCCGGACGGCGAGGCGATGGTCGCCGACCGCATGCGCGCGCACGCGCGGCGCTACCCGCCGGGCCTGCCCCGCGAGAGCGAGCCCTCCTACCTGGTGCTGCCGGAGCTGCACGAGCTCTTCTCGAGCTCGGGCTGGCGGCTCGCCGTGCACGGCTGGCCGCCGTGGTGGCGCGAGCGCCTCGGCAACCTGGCCTCCGCCGGCCGCCACCGGCGGCCGCCCCCGCGCTTTCCGATCCTGGTCGGCCGCCGCGATGGCTGACGAGGCGCAGGCGGGCGCCGCGGCCCTTCTCTACCGGTACGTGCTGCAGGAGCGCATGCGCGCGCGGTTCCGGCCCGGCACGCGCGTGCTGAACCTCGGCTGTGGCGGCGGCGAGGACGCGCTGTGGCTGGCCTCGTTCGGCGCGAGCGTGCTCGGCCTGGACCCTTCCGAGGCGGCCGTGCAGCGGGCGCGGCGCGCGGGGATCGCGGCCGGCGTGGGCACGCGCGTGCGGTTCGAGGTGCGCCGGGCCGACGAGCTGCGCGTGCAGGACGGCTCGTTCGACGGCGCGTTCGCGGCGCCGGGCGCGCTGGCCGGCGTCGAGCTGCCGGTGGCCGGACGCGCGCTGGCCGCGGTGCTGCGCGAGGGCGCGCCCGTGCTGGTGAGCGTCTCCGCCCCGCGCCCGGCGCTCGCCCGCCTGGGGGCCCGCCAGCGTGCGCAACGGTCGCTCGGTCCGGCGTTCGCGTGGCGCCGGGGCTTCGGCATCGGCGTGGTGCTGCCGGGCGGCGCCTCGTCCACCTGGGCCGCGAGGTCACCGCACGCCTTCGCGGCCCTCGCGCTGCTGGAGCGCTTCGCGCGCGACGCGCCGGTGTGGCGCGACCTCGGCGATCACCTGATCCTCGACGGCGCGCGTCTTTGACCGCGCCCGCGCCGCTGGTGCTGCGCAACGCGCGGCTGGCCGGATCGGCCGAGCGCCGCGACATCGCCCTCGCGGACGGGCGCGTCGCCGGCGTGGCGGGGGAGGGCCAGATCCCGCCGTGCGCGCGCGAGGTGGACCTCGCGGGCCGGGTGGTGCTGCCCGGTCTGGTCAACGCCCACGACCACCTCGACGCGTCCACGCTGCCGCCGCTGGCCGGACCCCGGTACGTGAACGCGCGCCAGTGGGCGGCCGCGCTGGAGAGCCGCCAGGGCGAGACGGAGGTGATGGCGGCGGTCGCGGTGCCGCTTCCCGACCGCCTGTTCCTGGGCGGCCTGCGCAACCTGCTCGCGGGCGTG
>DATBIZ010000294.1:0-6184 GCA_036556645.1 Vicinamibacteria bacterium
CACGCCGTAGCGCCGCAGCCACTCCGACAGCTTCACGCCCTGCTCGTCCTCTTCCTCGAGCTCGCCGGGGTCGGGGCCGCGCGCGGCGGCACGGCTGCCGAACAGGCCCTTGCCGTAGTGGACGCCCTCCTCGTTCGACCACACGACCATCTCCAGCGGATGGCGGGTGGCCGCCTTCTGGTCGCGCAGGGTCAGCATCACCTCGAGGGCGGCCATGGTGCCCACGTCGCCGTCGAAGTTGCCGCCGTGCGGCACCGAGTCGATGTGCGAGCCGAAGAGCAGCACGGGCAGCGACGCGTCGCTGCCGGGCCGCCGGCCGTGGATGTTGGCGGCGGGATCCACCCAGACGTCGAGGCCGGCCTCGCGCATGCGCTCCAGGAGCCACCCGCGCGCGGCCTGGTCCTCCTTCGAGAACCCGAGGCGGCTGACGCCCCCCTCCGGGTTCGCGCCGAAGCGCGAGAGCGCCTGGAGGTGCTCGCGCAGGCGCTCGCCGTCCACGGTGACCCTCGCGGCCGGGGGGGCGGAGGCGGCCAGCACCACGGCGATGATCGCGGCGGGCGGCGTCATGCGCGGTGCTAGTATCGCCCATGGCAGAGGTGGAAGAGCAGGTCCGCGACCTTCCCAAGGTCGAGCTCCACCAGCACGTCGACGGCTCCATCCCGCCCGAGGTCACCTGGGAGCTGATGCGGCACTACCGCCTCAACCCCGTGGAGTCCTACGAGGACATGCGCCGGCGGCTCGAGCTGCAGCCCGAGGAGGAGGGCAGCCTCCTCGCCTACCTCGACAAGATGCACTACCCGCTCTGGATCACGCAGTTCTTCGAGAACATCAGCCAGGTCACCGAGGCCATCGTGGACGCGGCCGCGGGCGCGGGCGTCAGCACGCTGGAGCTGCGCTACTCGCCGGTCATCCACACCTTCGCCGGCCTGACGCCCCGGCAGTCCATCCGCGCCGTGCTCGCCGGCATGAACAAGGCGGGGAGGCGGCACGGGATGAAGGTGGGGCTCGTGGTCATCGCGATGCGCCAGCACGGGCCGCACATCGCCAAGATCCTGGCCCGCCAGGCCATCGCCGAGGCGCAGCACCTGCACTCCCGCACCGGCGTCGTCGGGTTCGACATCGCCGGCCCGGAGCGTGGCAACCCGCCGCGCCTGTTCAAGAGCGCCTACGACATCGCGCGGCTGGGCAAGCTCGGGCTCACCGTGCACGCGGGGGAGGACGCGCCCTCGTCGTACGTCTGGGAGGCGGTGGACGCCCTGGGCGCGAGCCGTCTCGGGCACGGCTGCTCGGCGGTGAGCGACCCCGAGCTGCTGCGACGGCTGGCCCGCGACCGCGTGGTGGTCGAGTGCTGCCTGTCCAGCAACTACGGCTCCGGCGCGGTCAAGCGCGGGTCCCGGCATCCCGTCCACGCCTTCCTCGACGCGGGCGTGCCGGTGGCGATCTGCTGCGACAACACCACGGTGTCGCGGACCGACCAGGTCGTGGAGACGCTGCAACTCGCGCGCGAGCTGGGCTTCGAGGCCGTGCGGCGCATCCACCACGACGCGCAGGCGTACACGTTCATCCGGCCGGAGACCGCCCTGCACGACCCCGACCATGACCTCTAGCGCCCGGCGGTGGGCGCTCGTGGCCGGCGCGGGGGCGGCCCTCGCCTACCTGGCCCTGCTCGGCCAGGCGCCGCGCCCGGCGCTGGCGGCGCTGAAGCCGCTGCCGGTGCTCGCGCTCGCGGTCTGGGCGTGGCCGCCCGCGCCAGCCACCTGGCCCGCGCGCTGGCTGCCGCTGGCGCTGGTCGTGTCCGCGGCCGGCGACCTCCTGTTGGCACTCGACGCGTTCCTGGCCGGGGTGGCCGTCTTCCTGGCCGCGCATGTTCTCTACATCGCGGCCTTCCTGCAGGGGACGCGCCGCCTCCGGCCGTGGCGGGCGCTGCCGTTCCTCCTCTGGGGCGCGGCGACGTTCGCGCTGCTGGCACCGGTGCTGGGCCGGCTCCTGGTGCCGGTCGCGGTGTACATGGTCGCGGTCTGCGCGATGATGTGGCGGGCGGCCGCGCTGGCCGGCGATCGCGCCGCGCCGGGCGCGCGCGGCGGCTGGGCGCTCGCGGGCGCGGTGCTCTTCGGGGCGAGCGACACGCTGCTGGCGCTGCACCGCTTCCACACGCCCTGGCCCGACGCCCCGTACCTGGTGATGCTGCTCTACTGGGCCGGGCAGGCCGCCCTGGCCCGCTCCGCCCGGCCGGCCTCTGGCATTTCAGCCGGGTTTCAGTATCATCACGCGGGCCCGCCGGCCGCTTGACCATCCCGGCGGGCGAAAACCAATCCATTGGCCTGGGAGACTCCTGCACTCGACGGGGTGCGGATCCTGCTCGTCGAGGACAGCTTCGACACGCGTGAGAGCCTGCGCATCTGGCTCAAGCAGAACGGCGCGGACGTGACCGCGGTCGAGTCCGCGGCCGAGGCGCTCGAGGCGCTCGCGCCCGTGCGCCCGCACGTGCTGCTGAGCGACATCGGCCTGCCCGGGATGAGCGGCTACGCGCTGATGCGCCGTGTCCGCGACCTGCCGGCCGCCGAAGGAGGCCAGGTTCCCTCGGCGGCGATCACCGCCTACGGGAGCCCACAGGACCGGATCCTGGCGATCCAGGCCGGCTTCTGGGACCACGTCCCGAAGCCGGTGGACCTGCCGCTGCTGCTGGCGGTGGTGGTCAACCTGGTCCGGGTCGGCGCGTCCCACCCCGCCTGGACCAACGGCGTGGTGGCGTCCCACTGGCCCCCGGCGGACAAATAGGATCGCTGGCCGCGCGCCTCACTCGGGATCACGCGTAGAAGTTCCTGGGCCACGCGTGCCGCCGCAGTTCGGCGCGCAGCGTGGGAGAGAGGCTCCGTCCGTCCGATACGGCGACGTTCGCTTCCACGCTCTCCACCCGCCGCATGCCCGGGATCACGGTGGAGACCGCCTCGTGCGCGAGGCAGAACCGCAGCGCCAGCTCCGGCAGCGTCCCCGCCTCGGCGCCGAGCAGCGCCTGGAGGCGCTGGTTGCGCTCCCAGACCTGCCGCTTCCGATCGCCGGCGAAGTACGCGTGCCGCCAGTCGCCGTCCGGAAACGTGGTCTCGGGGGTGACCGTGCCGGTCAGGCCGCCCTCGTCGAACGGCACGCGCGCCAGCACGCCCACGCCCATCTCCCGGCAGAGCGGCAGCAGGCGCTGCTCGGGCGTCTGGTCGAAGACGTTGTAGATCACCTGCACGGTGTCGAACAGCCCCGACTCGACCGCGCGCAGCGCGGAGCCGGGATCGTGGTCGTTCACGGAGATCCCCACCGCGCGGACCTTGCCCTGCCGCTTCAGGCCGAGCAGCGCGTCGCGCCAGCCGTCCTGGTCGAGGTAGTCGTCGAGCCAGGTGTGGAGCTGCAGCAGGTCGATCCGCTCCGTGCCCAGGTTGCGCAGGCTCGTCTCCGCGGAGCGGACGACGTGGTCGGGGGGATAGTTCTCGTCCACGGGCACGCCGCGGGGCGCGGGCCAGACGAGGTTCCTCGGCGGCACCTTGGTCGCGACGTAGACCGTCTCGCGGCGCTCGTGCGCCACGCGGCCCACCAGCCGCTCGCTGTGCCCGTTCCCGTAGGCGAGCGCGGTGTCGACCAGGTTGACCCCGAGGTCGATCGCGCGGTGGAGCGCGCGCCGGCTCTCCTCGTCCCGCGCGCCGATCCACTGGGCGCCCCCGATGCCCCAGGCGCCGAAGCCGATCTCGGAGACCTGCATGCCGGTACGGCCGAGCGGACGCGTGCGCATGCGCCGATTATCCGCCCGCCGGCGCCGGCTGCCAGGCGATGGCCAGGCTGCGGTACGCGAACTCCACCGCGCCCGCGGCCTGGTGGGCGTCGAAGAGCTCGCCCAGCGCGCGGTCGAAGCCCTCGCGGTCGGCCACGCCGTGCGCCACGTAGGAGCTGGAGTGGGCGCGGCCGTACACGCCCGCCCGGTCGAGCACCTGCGCGTTGGCGAACTCCGCGGTCTGCACCGACCGCACGCCGGGGGCGGCGCGGATCTCCTCGATCGCCTGCTCCGGGGTCTTGATCCGCGCGTATTCGGCGCTCCGCTCCCGCAGGAGGCTCTCGTAGCCGTCCAGGAAGGCGCTCCGCGCGCGCGTGTTCCAGAACGCGCTGCACCACCCGCCGCCGCGCAGGATGCGGCCGAGCTCCGCCAGGGCGGCGTCGCGGTCGAACCAGTGGAAGCCCTGGCCCACCGTCACGAGGTCCACCGACCCCGCCGGCAGCCCGGTGGCCTCCGCCACGCCCTTGACCACCCTCACCCGCCCGCCGCCCGCCGCGCGCGCGAACGCCAGCATCTCCTCGTTGGGGTCCACGCCGACCACGTCGCAGTCGCGCTCCGCGAAGAGGCGGGTGGTGATGCCGGTGCCGCAGGCCACGTCCGCGACCGCCGGGCGCTCCGGCAGGCCGGGGAGCGCCAGCACCCAGTCCACCAGCGCGGGGGGGTACGACGGCCGGTAGGCGTGGTAGCGCTCCGCGGTGGCGCTGAACCGCCGGTGGGGGTCGGTGATGCTCAAGCGAGCAGCAGGAGGTCCCTCTGGATGTCCCCGGTGACCTCGGCGCGGCCCTCGCCCACGTACATGTCGATCTCGCTGCGCACGCCGAACTCGGGCAGGTAGACGCCGGGCTCGATCGAGAAGCAGACCCCGGGGATGATCTTGCGCTGGTCCCGCGTCTCCAGGTTGTCGATGTTCACGCCGTTGCCGTGCACCTGGTACCCGATCGAGTGGCCGGTGCGGTGGAGGAAATACGGGCCGTAGCCGCGCCGCTCGATGAAGGAGCGCGCCACGTCGTCCACCTCGTAGCCGTGGATCGTGCGGCCGGCGGCCACCGAGTCGGTGACGAAGGAGACGGCGGCGTCACGGGCCCCCTTGACCGCCTCCCACACCTCGCGCATGCGCGCGGGCACGTCCTTCCCGCAGTAGGCCATCCAGGTGGCGTCGTAGTAGACCGCGCGCGAATCGCCGGCCACCTTGGACCAGAGGTCGATCAGCACCAGGTCGCCCCGGCGGATCTCGCGGTCGCCCGCGCCGGCCGCGGTCTCGAAGTGCGGGTCCGAGGCGTGGTCGTTGACCGCCACGATGCAGGGGTGGTCGCTGGTCAGGCCGCGCGCGTCGAAGCGCGCCATGATGAACGCCTGGACCTCGCTCTCCTTGACCGGGACGCCCGCGGCCAGACGTTCGCGGATCAGCGCGAAGGCCTCGTCCTTGGCCAGGAGCGTGTCGCGCGCCGCGCGGTCGTGCAGCGCCTTCTGTTCGGGCGTCCAGCGCGACTCGAAGATCTGCACCAGGTCCGCCGAGCTGACCACCTCGACCCCGGCCGCCGCCACCATCTCGACGGTGCCCGCGTCCACGCGGCCCACGTAGGGGATCGCGGCGCCCGGGCTGTACTCCATGGCCACGCGCGGGAGCCCCTGCAGGTGCTCGCGCAGCAGCGCCTCGAGCTCCTTCCAGGACCGGTAGAGCACGGCGCGGCCCGGGACGCCCTTGAGGGCCTGCGGCTCGATCACGTGCTGGATGGCCACCGGCTCGCCCCGGCGCGGGATCAGGTAGAACCAGCGGCGGGTGGCGATCTGCCGGTCGTCGAACCCGATCACGGAGCGGGCGATCGGGTTGCTGCCCCGGAAGTCGTAGAGCAGCCAGGCGTCGATCCGCTGCTCGGCCAGCGCCGCCTGGATGGCCGCGACGTCCATGCGTCGCTACCGCCGCCGGTCTTGGAGCTTGGCCAGCAGGCGCAGGATCTCCAGGTAGAGCCAGACCAGCGTCACCAGCAGGCCGAACGCCCCCACCCACTCCATGTAGCGTGGCGCGCCCAGCTCCGCCCCGCGCTCGATGAAGTCGAAGTCGAGCACCAGGTTCAGCGCCGCGATCGTCACCACGAAGAGGCTGAAGCCGATGCCGATCAGCCCCGACTCGTGGATGTAGGGGATGCTGCGGCCGAAGAAGCCCATCACCATCGAGATCAGGTACACGAGCGCGATGCCGCCGGTGGCGGCGAAGATGCCGAGCTTGAAGTTCTCGGTGGCCCGCACCAGGCCGGCGCGGTAGGCGAGCAGCAGCGCGGCCAGCGTGCCGAAGGTCAGCGCCACCGCGTTGATCACGATGCCTTCGTAGCGCTGCTCGTACATCGCGGAGATGCCGCCCAGCAGCAGGCC
>DATBIZ010000295.1:0-3005 GCA_036556645.1 Vicinamibacteria bacterium
CGGACCTCGTCGTCGGTGTTGTAGAAGTGCGGCGAGATCCGGATGCCGGCGCCGGGCCGATGGTCCACGATCACCTCGCGCCGGAGCAGCTCGCGCGTGACGGCCTCGCCATGCGGCACGTCGAGGATGGCCATGCCGCCGCGGCGCTCCGGCGCGTCGGGCGTGCGCGGCACGAGCCCGTGCGCGCGCGCCAGCTCGAGCAGGAGCGCGGTCTGCCGCAGCGACTTGCGCCGGATCGCCTCCATGCCCAGGGACGCGACGACCTCGTAGCCGGCCGCGGCGGTGTACAGCGAGGGGACGGCGGGCGTGCCGTGCAGGTAGCGCTCGGCGCCTTCGGCGTAGTCGATCGGGCCGGGCTCGAACGCGAACGGGCGGCGGTGCGCGCGCCAGCCCGTGGCCCGCGGCCGCAGCGCCGCCTGCAGGCGCGGCGCGACGTAGAGGTACCCGGCGCCCGGCCCGCCGCAGAGCCACTTCACCGACCCGCCGGTCGCGAAGTCCACGTCCCATGCCGTCACGTCCACGGGCACGGTGCCGGCGGACTGGTAGAGGTCCGCCACCACCAGCGCGCCCACCTCGTGCGCGCGGCGCACGATCGCGGCCACGTCCTGCACCGCCCCGCTCTTGAAGAGGACGTGCGAGAGCGGCACCAGCAGCGTGGTCTCGTCGATGGCCTCCAGGAACCGCTCCCGCGGCACGGTCATGCCGTCGTCGCTCTTCACGGTCACGATGCGCGCGCCGAGCGCGCGGTGCGCCTCGTACACGTACATCACCGAAGGGAAGTTCAGCTCCTCGTAGACGATCCCGTTGCGCGGCCCGGACAGGTCGAAGCAGGACAACACCACGGACTGGCAGACCGACACGTTCGGGTGCATGACCACCGAGCCCGGCGGCGCGCCGATCAGGGGGGCGAGGGTGTCGCCGACCGTGCGCGGCATGTCCCACCACCCCTCGGCCCAGGCCCGCACGCCGCGCGTGGCCCAGGCGCGCGCGTAGGCGGCGAGCGCGTCCTCCGCCGCGCGCGGCATCGCGCCGAGCGAGTGGCTCACCAGGTAGGTGGTGCGCTCGAGGATGGGGAAGAGCGTACGCCGCGCGAGCAGGGCCTCCTCGCCGGAGGCGTCCGCCGCGCTCACGCCGGCCGGCGGGCGCCGCCGGCGGGCGGGGCGAGCGCCGCGCGCAGGTACCGCCCGGTGTGGCTCTCCGGCGCGGCCGCCACCGCCTCGGGCGTGCCCGCGACCACCACGCGGCCGCCGGCCGCTCCGGCCTCGGGGCCCATGTCGATCACGTGGTCGGCGCTCTTGATCACGTCGAGCTGGTGCTCGACCACGACCACCGTGTTGCCCGCCTCCACGAGCCGGGACAACACGTCGAGCAGCTTGCGCACGTCGTCGAAGTGCAGGCCCGTGGTGGGCTCGTCGAGCAGGTAAAGCGTGCGGCCGGTGTCGCGGCGGGCCAGCTCGCGGGCCAGCTTCACCCGCTGCGCCTCGCCGCCCGAGAGCGTGGACGCGCTCTGGCCCAGGCGCAGGTAGCCGAGCCCCACCTCCGCCAGCGTGTCCAGGATCCGGAACACGCGCGGGTGGGCGCGCAACACCTCGCGCGCCTCGTCCACGGTCATCTCCAGCACGTCGGCGATGCTCCGCCCGCGGTAGAGCACCTCCAGCGTCTCGCGGTTGTAGCGCCGCCCGCGGCAGGCGTCGCAGCCCACGTAGACGTCGGGCAGGAAGTGCATGGCGATCGTGCGCACGCCGTCCCCCTGGCAGACCTCGCAGCGGCCGCCCTTCACGTTGAACGAGAACCGGCCGGGCCGATACCCGCGCGCCCGCGCCTCCGGCACCAGGCTGAACAGCTCGCGGATGAAGGTGAACGCGCCGGTGTAGGTGACCGGGTTGCTGCGCGGGGTGCGGCCGATGGGGCTCTGGTCGATGGCGATGACCTTGTCCACCTGCTCCCACCCCACCAGCGCGCGGTGCCTCCCCGGCTCCGCGGCCGCGCCGCGCAGGTGGCGGGCCAGCGCCCGATGGAGGATGTCGGCGACCAGGGTGGACTTGCCCGAGCCGCTCACGCCGGTGACCGCGGTGAGCACGCCCAGCGGCACCTCCACGTCCACGTCGCGCAGGTTGTGCTCGGATGCGCCCAGGATCCGCAGGTGTCCGCGCGGCGCACGCCGGCGGACGGGCACGGGAATCGAGAGCTCGCCGCGCATGTAGCGGCCGGTCAGGCTGCCGTCGAGCGTGGACGGCGCGCCCTGGAACATCAGCCGGCCGCCGAACACGCCCGCCCCCTCGCCGAGGTCCACCACGTAGTCGGCGGCACGGATCGTCTCCGCGTCGTGCTCGACCACGACCACGGTGTTGCCGAGGTCGCGGATCGCCTTCAGCGTGCCGAGCAGGCGCTCGTTGTCGCGCGCGTGCAGCCCGACCGAGGGCTCGTCCAGCACGTAGAGGATCCCCTGCATCCGCGCCCCGATCTGCCCGGCCAGGCGCAGGCGCTGGGCCTCGCCGCCGGAGAGGGTGGTGGTGGGGCGGTCCAGGCTCAGGTATCCAAGCCCCACCGCGTCGAGGAAGGTGAGCCGGGCCAGGATCTGGTGCATCAGCCGGTCCGCGACCGGCCGCTCGCGCTCGGAGAACTCCACCGCGGCCAGCGCCGCCTTCGCCTGGTCCACGGGCAGCCGCACGTAGTCGAACAGCGAGCGCCCGCCCAGGCGCACGGACAGGCTGGCCTTGCGCAGGCGCGCCCCCGCGCACTCGGGACACACGGTCTCCGTCAGGTAGGGGCGGAGGTCCTCGAACGCCGCGCCCTTCTCCGCGGCCCCGGCGTCGTCGCGGCCCGCGTCGTCCATGCTCAGCGCCTCGGCGAGCCGGCGCCGCAGCGCGGGCAGCACCCCGGGGAACGCGCGCCCGTCCCCCTCGAGCAGGGCGTGCCGCGCCTCCGCCGACAGCGTGCGCACCGGCGCGTCGAGCGCGAACCCGTTTCGCCGCGCGACCTCGGCCAGGGCGGTGCGCACCAGC
>DATBIZ010000296.1:0-3018 GCA_036556645.1 Vicinamibacteria bacterium
CCCCTGACCGCCGCGAACCCGTCCGCCCCGGTCGAGCGGTTCCAGATCCGCCTGGATCCGCCGAAGGCGGGGGCGGCCACGCTGACGTTGGCGTGGGGGGACAAAGGCTGGTCCACCACCGTCAAGCCGGTCCGGTAGCAGCCTCAGCCCGCCAGGTACCGGGGATAGGGCCGTTCCTCAACGGACGGCCCTATCCCACGGGCCCTCTGACCTCGGCGACGACTTCCCCGGCCCGTCTGACCTCGCCGCCGGCTCTCCCCGCCCCTCTCGCCGGCTCGTACCCTCGCGCCCGCTGCCGCTCCGCCCACCATCCGTCCACGCGCGGCGCCACCCACATCGCGAGCGGGGCCAGGGCGAACCCCGCGAACAGGTCCACGGTGTAGTGATGCCGCAGGTAGATGGTGGAGGCCCACAGCCCCGCCACGAACGGCAGCAGCGTCCAGAACCACCCGCGTGCCCAGCGCCAGGCGCACACCAGGGCGACCAGCGAGACCGCGGCGTGCAGCGACGGGAAGGCGGCGCGGCTGTCCACCGGCAGCAGCTCGAAGGCGCGGGCGGACAGGTTGGAGAACAGGTGCGGGTATCCCTGGAGCGTGCGACGGAACTCGTAGACGAGCACCAGGCGCGGCGGGGCGGCCGGGAACAGCACGTAGAGCGCGTAGCCGAGGTAGAAGCACGCGATCACGGCGATGGTGGTCGCGCGGAAGGCGCGCCAGTCGCGGCGCAGGAGCAGCAGCGCGGACGTGGAGGGCGCGATCCAGAAGAAGTTCAGGTAGAAGAAGCTCATCACCTCGGTCCGCGCCGGGGTGATCAGCCGCTCCGCCCACACCACCGGCTGCACGCCGAGCAGCTCGCGGTCGAGCGCGTCGAGGTACCAGTGGACGTCGCGGGTGTTGACGAAGCCGATCGTGTCGTGCAGGTTCGTGTAGATCAGCACGCAGGCCAGGAAGGGCAGCACGTCGCGCACGGCGGCGAGCGGGCGCGAGCCCGGCCAGCGCCGGCGGGCCAGGAAGAGCCCGGCGAGAAGGGCCGCCGCCACCGCCAGCCGCACCACCCCGCCCGGATAGCGGTCGGCCACCACGCCGGCCCGTTCCGCGTAGAGGTAGGCGGTCAAGGTGAGCCAGGTGGTGGGCAGCAGGAAGGCGAGCGCCACCACCTCCTCCAGGCGCAGCGCGAACACCGCGTCGCGCCGGCGGCGCGCGCGGGGGGCAGCCTCGCCGGTGGCGGCGGCGGCCGGGGTGACGGCGGCCTCGCCGGCGGGGCTGGTCACACGACCAGCGTCTCGCGGTGCTCGCCGAACACGCGCCGGAGGCGGGAGGCGATCTCGCCCAGGGTGGCCCAGGCCAGCACCGCGTCCACCAGCGCCGGCACCAGGTTGTCCCCGCCGCGCGCGCGCTCCTCGACCGCGTCGAGCGCGGCCCGCACCGGCGCCGCCGGCCGCTTCCCGCGGAGCGCCCGCACGCGCTCGACCTGCGCCCGCTCCACGCCCGGATCGATGCGCAGCACCTCGACCTCCGGCCCGCTGCCCGCGTCCTGGAAGCGGTTCACGCCCACGATCACCCGCTCGCCGCGCTCGACCTGCCGCTGGTGCCGGTAGGCCGACTCCTGGATCTCCCGCTGCACCTGGCCGCGCTCGATCGCGCGCAGGGCGCCCCCGCCGTCCTCGACGCGGTCCAGGATGCGCATCGCCTCCCGTTCGAGGAGGTCGGTGGCCGCCTCGACCGCGTAGGACCCACCCAGCGGGTCCACGGTGTCGGCCACGCCGGTCTCGCAGGCGATCACCTGCTGCGTGCGCAGCGCCAGGCGCGCGGAGCTCTCCGTGGGCAGGGCCAGCGCCTCGTCCTTCGCGTTCGTGTGCAGGCTCTGGCAGCCCCCCAGCACGGCGGCCAGCGCCTGCAGCGCCACGCGCACCGCGTTGTTGTCCGGCTGCTGCGCGGTCAGGGTGACCCCGCCGGTCTGCACGTGGAAGCGGAGCTGCTGCGCGCGCGCGCTCGGCAGGGACAGCCGTTCGCGGACCAGCCGCGCCCACATCCGGCGCGCGGCGCGGAACTTGGCCACCTCCTCGACGAAGTCGGAGTGGCAGGCGAAGAAGAACGACACGCGCTCGGCGATCTTCTCCAGGTCGAGCGCGGCCGCGCGCGCCGCCCGGAAGTACTCGAGCGCGTTCGCGAACGTGAAGGCCAGCTCCTGGGGCGCGGTGGCCCCCGCCTCGCGGATGTGGTAGCCGGAGATCGAGATGCTGTTCCAGCGCGGCACGCTCTGCGCGCAGTAGCCCAGCACGTCGGTGACCAGCCGCAGGGAGGCGGCGGGGGGATGGATGTAGGTCCCGCGCGCCACGTACTCCTTCAGGATGTCGTTCTGCACGGTGCCGCTCAGCGCGGCCTCGGGCACGCCGCGCCGCCGCGCCACCGCCAGGTACAGCGCGAGCAGGATCGCGGCGGTCGCGTTGATGGTCATCGAGGTGGACACGCGCTCGAGCGGGATCCCGTCGAGCAGCGCCTCCATGTCCTCGAGGCTGTCGATGGCCACGCCCACCCGCCCCACCTCGCCCGCCGCCGGCGGGTCGTCGGAGTCGTAGCCGATCTGGGTGGGCAGGTCGAAGGCGACGGACAGGCCCGTCGTCCCGTGGTCGAGCAGGTAACGGTAACGGCGGTTCGACTCCGCGGCGGTGGCGAACCCCGCGTACTGGCGCATGGTCCACCGCCGCTCGCGGTAGCCCGACGGATGGAGCCCGCGCGTGTAGGGGAAGACACCCGGCTTCCCGATCGCCGCCGGGTCGGCGATGCTCTCGGGGCCGTAGACCGCGTCGCGCGGCAGGTCCGACGCCGTCCGGAACTCCCGCGGGCGCTCGTCTTCCGCGGAATCAGCCATCGCGGGCCAACTTAGCACACGGCTTCGCGGGCCCCGGCGCCCCTGCCCCGGGCGCCCCGGAACTGCTTGGTTGACAATGAGGAACAGCCCGCCGTAATCTCGTTTATAAATGTCAGACAATCCGATCCGCCCACCGCGCCGGGGCCG
>DATBIZ010000297.1:0-11466 GCA_036556645.1 Vicinamibacteria bacterium
CGTCCACGATCAGGGGCACGGGGCAGCGGCGCACGAGCTCGCGGACGAACTCGCGCGTGCCGTCCTCCTGGCCCAGCCCGGGCCCGAGCACCACCGCGTCGCGCGCCTTCGCCAGCGCGACCGCGCGGCCCACCGCGGAGGCGTCGACGTGCGCGCCGCCGGGCAGCGCCTCGGTCATCAGCTCCGGGCGGCTCTGCGCGACGAGCGGCAGCGCGCCCTCGGCCGTCGCCACCGTCACCAGGCCCGCGCCCGCGCGCAGCGCGCCGAGCGCGGCCAGCGCCGCCGCGCCCGACTTCCCCACCGAGCCGCCGATCACGAGCACGTGCCCGAACGTTCCCTTGTGGGAGGCCGGCGCGCGCGGAGGCCAGGCGCGGGCGGCGTCCGCGCGCTCGAGCACCCACAGCGCCGGCTGCGCCGACTGCAGCGCCACCTCCGGGATGCCGATGTCCGCCACGATCAGCTCGCCGACACGGTCGCAGCCCGGCGGCAGCACGTGGCCGTGCTTGCAGGCGGCGAAGGTCACGGTCAGGGTCGCGGTCAGCGTCGGCCAGGACACGTCGCCCCCGTCCGACGGCACCCCGGAGGGGAGGTCCACGGCCAGGACCGGCGTGCCGCGGCTCTCGTGCACCGCGCCCACGTCGGCGATCACCTCGGCCACGAGCCCTTCCGGCTGCTGGCGCAGGCCCGTGCCGAGCAGCGCGTCCACGATCAGGTCGGCCCGCTCCAGCTCCGCGCGCCGCGCCGCCCAGGCCGCCGCGTCCGCGACCTCGACCACGGTCCCGCCGGAGCGCTCGAGCACGCCCAGGTGCAGCCGCGCGTCGCCGCGGACGTCGCCCCGCGCGCCGATCAGCAGCGTCGCCGGCGACAGGTCGCGCAGGCGCCGCGCGGCCACGAACCCGTCGCCTCCGTTGTTGCCCCGGCCGCAGAGGACGAGCGGGCGGCGCGCGCTCGGGAAACGCGTGCGGGCCCAGTGCGCCACCGCCGCGCCCGCGTTCTCCATCAGCACGGCCCCCGGCAGCCCGACCTCCTCGATCGTGCGCCGGTCGGCTTCCCGCATCTGTGCCGCGGTCAGCACCGGGCGCACGTCAGCCCCGCACGAGCAGCACCGCCCAGACCACGGCGGCGAACGCGAGCCGGTAGACGACGAACGGCCGGTACGTCCGGGTGCGGACGTAGGCGAGCAGGACGCGGATGCTGAGGAACCCCACCACCGCCGCGGACACCATCCCGATCAGGATCGGCACGAGGTCGCCGCCGGCCTCGAACAGGTGCGGCACCTTGAGCAGCGCCGCGCCGATCGTGATCGGCGTGGCCAGCAGGAAGCTGAAGCGCGCCGCCTCCTGGCGCCGGTAGCCGAGGAAGAGGCCCATGGTGATGGTGGCGCCGCTGCGCGAGACCCCGGGCACCAGCGCCAGCGCCTGCGCGCAGCCGATCAGCATCGCGTCGCGCAGGGTCACCGGGCGCGGCTCGCCGGCGCGGTCGGCGCGGCGGTCGGCGAAGTAGAGGATGACGCCCAGCACCGCCATGTCCGTGGCCACCAGGCCCGGCGAGCGGAACACGGTCTCCGCCCAGTCCTCGAGCAGCAGGCCCGCGACCGCGGCCGGGATCGAGGCGAGCGCGAGCTGCAGCAGCAGCATCCCCTCCGGCTCGGCCAGCGGGTTCCCTCGACGCAGGCCGTGCCACGCACGCCCCAGGATCGTCTTCCAGTCGCCGAGGAAGGCGTAGAGCACGGCGGCGAGCGTGCCCACGTGGAGGGCCACGTCGAAGGACAGGCTCTGCACCGGCCAGCCGAGCAGCCAGGGCGCCACGATCAGGTGCCCGGAGCTGCTGATGGGGAGGAACTCGCCGAGTCCCTGGAGGATGCCGAGGACGAGCGCCTGGAACGCGCTCACCTTCCGCTCGCGGTGCGGGCAGCCATGTCCCCGCCATCATAATTGGCGGTGCGCCCGCGCCGTGTGCCGGCGGGCGGAAACGGAGCGTGGCCTTGGGGTTCTTCGCCTCGGTCAACGGGCAGGTCGTGCCGGCGGAAGAGGCCCGCGTCTCGGTCCTCGACCACGGGTTCACCTTCGGCGACGCCGTCTACGAGACGCTGCGCACCTACGCGGGGCGTCCGTTCCGCCTCGACCGGCACCTCTCGCGCCTGCGCGCCTCGGCCGCCCGGCTCGGCATCGCGGTGCCGGAGGACGACCGCGAGCTCGCCGCGCGGCTCGACGCGCTGCTGGCGCGCGCCGGCAACGCGGAGTCGTACATCCGGGTCATCGTCACCCGCGGCGAGGGCGACCTCTCCTACAACTTCGACCGCGTGAAGGGCCCCACGGTCGTGATGGCGGTCAAGCCGTTCCAGGGACCCCCGCCGTCGCACTACGCCGACGGGATCGACGTGATCGTGGCCGCCGTGCGGCGGAACCACCCGCTCGCACTCGACCCGGTCATCAAGTCGTGCAACCTGCTCAACAACATCCTGGCCGTCCGCGAGGCGCAGGCGCGCGGGGCGGCCGAAGCGCTGCTCCTGAACCACGCCGGCGAGGTGGCCGAGGGCGCGAGCACGAACGTGTTCGCCGCCCGCGCCGGCGCGGTGGTGACCCCGCCGCTCACGGCCGGCATCCTGGCCGGGATCACGCGCGAGATCGTGCTCGAGCTCGCCCCGCGCGCCGGCGTGGCCGCCCGCGAGGAGACGCTCGCGCCCGAGGCCCTGCTGGCCGCCGACGAGGTCTTCCTGACCAGCACCACGCGCGAGGTGGTGCCCGTGCGGCGCGTGGACGGGCGGCCGATCGGTGACGGCCGGCCCGGGCCGATCACGCGACGGCTGATGGCGGCCTTCCGAGACGCGGTTCGCTGACGGCGCCGTGCGCAGCGCGGCCGCGGCAGCGAAGGGGGGTGCAGGGAGGAGCGCGAGGGCCATCGCTGCGCGCGGCATCAACGGCCCGAGCGACCCCCCCGCGATGACGCCAGCAGCCAGCCCGGCACGAAGATCAGCACGCCGATCAGCATCATCCGCAGCATGGCGGTGGTGCTGGGCGTGCCGAAGAAGGCGGTCGCCGCCACCAGCGTGACCACGAGGCCGGTGACCTGCAGCACCCGGCCGAGCCAGTAGGCCGCCGCTCTCACTGCCGGCTCCATCCGCCGCGGCCGAACCAGCGCGTCAGCTCCGCGCGCGGGATGCGGACGATCGTGGGCCGGCCGTGCGGGCACAGGGTCGGGTGACTCGTGCCGGCGAGATCGCGCACGATCGCCGCCATCGCGTCGGGCGGGAGAGGCTGGCCGGCACGCACGGCGGAGTGGCAGGCCAGGGTGGCGGCCAGCCGTTCGCGCAGCGAGGCCACGAGCCACTGAGAGCCCTCCCGCTCTAGCAGGTCGCGCAGCACGGCTTCGAGCGCCTGGGCGGGGTCGGTCGCGGCCAGCACGGCCGGCACCGCGCCGATCCGCACCGCGCCGCCGCCGAAGCCCTCGACCTCGTAGCCGAGCGCGGCCAGCTCGGCCGCCCCGGCTTCGAGCAGCGGGCGGACCGCCGGCGAGGGCGTGAACACGAGCGGCACCAGCAGGAGCTGCGACTCCACGGCGCCCGCGGCGAGCTGGGCCGTGATCCGCTCGAAGCGCACGCGCTCGTGCGCGGTGTGCTGGTCCACCAGCAGCAGCTCCTCGCCGTCGGTGGCGACGATGTAGGTGCGGCGGTGCTGTCCCAGCACGGTGGCCATGCCCAGGCCCGCCGCGGCGTCCGGCGCGCCCGCGGCCGGCGCCGTGGCCGGCACCGGCTCCGGCGCGACCGCGGCGCTCGACCGCTGTGCGGGCCAGAGGGCGCGCGCCTCCGCCACACGGGAGGCGCCCTCGCGGAACGCCTCCACCGCGGCGGTCACCCGCGCCGTGTCGGCTCCCGGCGCCTGCGCGCGGCCGCCACGCGACAGGGACTCGCGCACGGCCCGCTCGATGGCCGCCCACGGCGTCCGGGGATCGGCGAACCGGACCTCCGCCTTGGCCGGGTGCACGTTCACGTCCACGAGATGGGTGGGCGTCTCGAGGAAGAGCAGCGCCTCGCCGCGGGCCTCGCGCGCCCCCGCGGCACGGAACCCCTCCGCCACCGCCTTGGCCAGCCCGCGGTCCCGCACCGCGCGCCCGTTGACGAAGAGGCGCAGCGAGGGGCGCGCGGCGGCGCGGTCGGGGCGGCCCACGAACCCGCGCACGCGCGCCCAGTCCGCTCCGTCCTCGACCGCGACGAGGTCCTCGAGGTACCTCCCGCCGAAGAGCTGGTAGACGCGCTCGCGCAAGCCGGAGACGGGCGGCGCCTGGATCACCGCGCGGCCGCTCGAGACGAGGACGATGCCGGTCTCCGGCCGCGCCAGCGCCAGCAGCGTGAGCGCCTCCGCGACGTGGCCCGCCTCGGTCGCATCCGCGCGCAGGAACTTCCGGCGCGCGGGCACGCCCCCGAACAGGTCGCGCACCTCCACCGTCGTCCCCCGGGGGTGGCCGACGTCGCGCACGTGGACGATCCGGCCGTCGCGCACCTCGATCTCGGTGCCGGCCGGCCCGCTCTCGTCGCGCGTGCGCAGCACCAGGTGCGACACGCTCGCGATCGAGGGCAGCGCCTCCCCCCGGAACCCGTGCGTGGCCAGCGACTGCAGGTCGGAGAGGAGGCGCAGCTTCGAGGTGGCGTGGCGCTCCAGCGCCAGGACCGCGTCCTCGCGGCCCATGCCGTGGCCGTCGTCGGCCACGCGCACCAGCGCCTTGCCGCCGGCCTCGATCTCGACGCGGACGGTGGCGGCGCCGGCGTCGAGCGCGTTCTCGACCAGCTCCTTGAGCACGGAGGCCGGGCGCTCGACCACCTCGCCGGCCGCGATCTGGTTGACGAGGTCGTCCGGCAGCCGGTGGACGCGGCGGCCCGACGTCACATCCACTGCTTCTTCCGGAACCACACGAGCAGCGCCCCGGTGACCCCGGCCATCAGCAGCCAGACCATGGGATAGCCGAAACGCCACTTCAGCTCGGGCATGTGCTCGAAGTTCATGCCGTACACGCCCGTGATCACGGTCAGCGCGGCGAAGACCGCCCCGATCACGGTGAGGCGTTTCATGGTCTCGTTGAGCCGGTTGCTGACCATGCTCAGGTAGGCGTCCAGCGTGGCCTGCACGAGGTCCTGGTACGAGTACGACGCCTCCACGATCCGGTAGAGGTTGTCGTAGATGTCGCGGAAGTAGACCGCGGCGCGCGGGCTGATCACCTTGAACTCGCCGCGCGCCAGCCGGTTCACGATCTCGCGCTGGGGCGTGCAGATGCGCCGCAGCTGCTGCACGTCGCGCTTGAGGGTGAAGATCCGGTCCAGCGTCTCCGTGGTCGGGTTGTCGAACACCTCCACCTGCACGAGCTGGATCTTGTCCTCGATCGCGTCCAGGTTCGGGAAGTAGTGCTCGAACATCTGGTCGAGGATGTTGTGGATCAGGAAGTCCACCCCCCGCTGCAGCGAGTGGAGCTGGTCCTTCTGGCACTGGTCGCGGGCCCAGGAGATCGAGCGCATGGGGCCCTTGTGGTGGGTGACCAGGAAGTTCCGCCCCAGGAAGATGTCCAGCTCGCGCGTGATGAACTGGTCGGTGGGAGCGTCGAAGCGGATCCCGTGCACGATGAAGAACACGTAGTCGCCGTAGTCGTCCACCTTCGGGTGGTGGACCTCGGACAGGCAGTCCTCGATGGCCAGCGGGTGGAAGTGGAACGGGTCCTCGAGGATCCCGGCCTCGCGCACGGTCGGGTCCTCGAGGTCGATCCAGTGCAGCGCCTCCGGATCGCTGGTGAGCATGTCCGGGTCGAGCCGGGTGTGGTGCTCGATGTGCCCGCCGGAGACCCGGAAGTAGTTCAGCAAGCGGTCACTTAGTCGCCTACCGGCTTCTCCAGCTGCGCCTGGGCCGCGGCCAGGCGGGCGATGGGGACGCGGTAGGGCGAGCACGACACGTAGTCGAGCCCGGCCTTGTGGAAGAAGTGGATCGAGGCGGGATCGCCGCCGTGCTCGCCGCAGACGCCGATCTTGAGCTGCGACTTGGCCGCGCGGCCCTTCTGCACGCCGATCTCCACCAGCTTGCCCACCCCGCTCGCGTCGAGGGTGACGAACGGGTCCTTGTCCAGGATCCCCACCGCGATGTAGTGGCTCAGGAACTTGCCCGCGTCGTCGCGGCTGAGCCCGAAGCCCATCTGCGTGAGGTCGTTGGTGCCGAAGGAGAAGAACTCGGCCTCCCTGGCGATCTCGTCCGCGGTCACCGCGCCGCGGGGCACCTCGATCATGGTGCCGACCAGGTACTCGACCTGCGCACCGTTGCTTCCGAGGACGTTCTGCGCCTCCTCCAGCACGATCGTCTTCTGCCGGCGCAGCTCCTCGACGTGGCCGACCAGCGGGATCATGATCTCGGGCTTGACCGGGATGCCCTTCCTGGCGACCTGCACCGCGGCCTCGAAGATCGCGCGCGCCTGCATGCGCGTGATCTCCGGGTAGGTGATGCCCAGCCGGCAGCCGCGGTGGCCGAGCATCGGGTTGAACTCGTGCAGCTCCTCCACCGCGCGCAGCATCGAGGAGACCCTGGCGATCGCCGCCTTGTTCTTCGCCTCGCCCTTCGCGCGCAGGGTGGCGAGCTGCACCATCAGCTCCTCGCGCTTGGGCAGGAACTCGTGCAGGGGGGGATCGAGGGTGCGGATGGTGACCGGGTTGCCGTGCATCTCCCGGAACAGGCCGGCGAAGTCCGCGCGCTGCATGGGCAGGAGCTTCTTCAGCGCGCCGGTGTAGTCCGCGATGGACTTGCCGTATTCCTTCTGGACCCCGGCCAGCTCCTTCTTGAGCTCGGCCGCCTGGTGGCCCTTCGCGTCCTTCAGCCGCGCCTTGAGGCGAGCGGTCTCGTCGAGGCCGCGCTGGCCGCGGGACGCGGACAGGATCATCTTGACCACGTGCGGGAGGCGGTCCTCGGCGAAGAACATGTGCTCGGTGCGGCACAGGCCGATGCCGCGCGCACCGAAGGCGAAGGCCACCTTGGCGTCGCGCGGGATGTCGGCGTTGGCGCGGATGCCGAGCCGGCGGATCTCGTCGGCCCAGGAGAGCAGCTTCTCGAACTTCTGGTAGAGCGGCGACTGCTGCGGCTTCCGGGTGCCCTGCACGACCTGCAGCACCTCGGACGGGCTGGTGGGCAGCTCCTTCAGGATCACCTCGCCGGTGGTGCCGTCGATGGAGATCGCGGCGCCCTCGGGGATCGTCGTCTTGCCCACGCGCAGCTTGCGCGCGCGGCTGTCGATGTCGAGCGCGGCGCAGCCGACCACGGACGGCTTGCCCATCTGCCGGCCGACCACCGCGGCGTGCGAGGTCATGCCGCCGGTCGCGGTCAGCACGCCCTGCGCCACGCTCATCCCGTGGATATCGTCGGGCACCGTCTCCTTCCGCACCAGCACCACCCGCTTGCCCTTCTGCGCCCAGGCCACC
Organism: Vicinamibacteria bacterium; assembly: GCA_036556645.1. GTDB lineage: Bacteria > Acidobacteriota > Vicinamibacteria > Fen-336 > Fen-336 > DATKEG01. Next base: position 7,442 of record DATBIZ010000297.1, read on the forward strand.
GCGTCGTCGGCGGTGAAGACCACGGCCCCCGTGGCGGCGCCGGGCGAGGCGGGCAGCCCCTTGGCCGCGACCGCGGCCCGGCCGCGCTCCTTCGGGTCGAAGATCGGGTGCAGGAGCTGGTCGAGCGCCTGCGGCTCCACGCGGCCGACCGCCTCCTTCCTGGTGATGAGGCCCTCCTCGACCATGTCCACCGCGAGGTTCACCGCGGCGAGGCCGGTGCGCTTGCCGTTGCGCGTCTGGAGCATGTAGAGCTTGTTGTTCTCGATGGTGAACTCGAAGTCCTGCACGTCCTTGTAGTGCTTCTCCAGGCGGGTGGTGATCTCGCGGAGCTGCCGGTAGGCCTCCGGCATCACCTTCTCGAGGTCCGCGATGGGGTGCGGGGTGCGGATGCCGGCCACCACGTCCTCGCCCTGCGCGTTCTGCAGGAACTCCCCGTAGAACTCCTTCGCGCCGGTGGAGGGATCGCGCGTGAAGCCGACCCCGGTGGCCGACGTCTCGCCCATGTTGCCGAAGACCATGGCCTGCACGTTCACCGCGGTCCCGAGGTCGTGCGGGATGTCGTTGAGCTTGCGGTAGGTGACCGCGCGCGGGTTCATCCAGGAGCGGAAGACCGCGTTGCGCGCGCCCTTGAGCTGCTCGCGCGCCTCCTGCGGGAAGTCGCTGCCCGTGCGCTGCCGGACCACGGCCTTGTAGCGCTTGATCACCTCGTCGAGCGCCGCCTCGTGGAGGTCCACGTCGGCGGTGACCTTCTCCTTCTTCTTCACCGCGGACAGCTCGTGCTCGAAGGCGTCCTTGTCGACGCCCAGCACCACGTTGCCGTACATCTGGATGAAGCGGCGGTAGGAGTCCTTGGCGAAGCGGCCGTTGCCGGTCTTCCTGGCCAGGCCCTGCACGGACTGGTCGTTCAGCCCGAGGTTGAGGATGGTGTCCATCATCCCGGGCATCGAGAACTTCGCCCCGCTGCGCACCGAGACGAGCAGCGGGTCGCTCGCGTCGCCGAGCTTCTTGCCCATGAGCTGCTCGAGCCGCTGCAGGACCTTCTCGATCTCGGACTCGATCTCGGGGGTGAGGCTGCCGCCGCGCTCCACGTACAGGTTGCAGGCGGCGGTGGTGATGGTGAGCCCGGGCGGCACGGGCAGGCCGGCGTTGGTCATCTCCGCCAGCCCGGCGCCCTTGCCGCCGAGCGTCTCCTTCATGTCCTTGTTCCCGTCCGCCTTGCCGCCCCCGAAGAAGTAGACGTACTGAGCCAAATCAACCTCCAAGCTTCGAAATGTCCGCGATGCGGTAGAAGAGCGAGAGGGCCTGTCCGAGCAGGCCGAGGCGGTTGGCGCGCACGCGCGGGTCCTCGGCCATCACCAGCACGTCGTCGAAGAAGCGGTCCACCGGCCCGCGCAGCGACGACAGCGAGCGCAGCCGCGCCTCGTAGCCGCCGTTCGCGCCGCCCAGGCGGCCCACCGCCTCGAACAGCTCGCGCTCGGCCGCTTCGCGGAGCAGGCCGCGGTCCACGGCCGGCGGCGGCTGGTCCCCCAGGATGTTCTTCGCGCGCTTGAACGCGACGGCCAGGTGCGCGAAGTCGTCGGCGGCCTCGCTGCGCACGCGATGCAGCGCGTCGAGCCGGCGCGCGGTCTCCGCCGGATCGTCGAGCGCGTCGGGCTCGCGGGCGCCCAGCACCGCCTCCACCTCGTCGGCGGCGAAGCCGCGCGCGAGGAACACGTAGCGCAGCCGCTCGAGCAGGAACGCCTCGAGGTCGCGCGCGACCTCGGCCGCGGGACGCTTCCCGCGGCCGCCATACCCCGCGGCGGCCCTGGCCACCAGCGCCCGGAGGCTCGGAGGACGCGCACCGGGGGCGGCGGGCCAGAAGTCCACCAGCACGCGCACCACGCCCTGGGCCGCTCGCCGCAGCCCGAACGGATCGCTGCTGCCGGACGGGACCAGGCCCAGGCCGAAGTAGCCGGCGAGGGTGTCGAGCTTGTCCGCCAGCGACAGCGCGGAGAACGCGCGGAGCGTCTCGGCGCCCGCGAGCGCGCCCGCCGGCGCCGAGCCCTCTTCCACCGACACCGGATGGTAGTGCCAGCGCACCGCGGCGGCGAGCGCGGCCGGCGCGCCCTGCCGCTCGAGGTAGAGGGATCCCACGATGCCCTGCATCTCCGGGAACTCGCGCACCATCAGGGTGGTCAGGTCCGCCTTGGCCAGGCGCGCGGCGTCCTCCAGCCCCGGGGCCATCCACGCGACCAGCGCGGCCATGCGCTCCGCCTTCTCGCGGTAGTGGCCGAGGTCGCGGTGGAACGTGACGCCTTCGAGGTCCTTCACGCGCTCGAGGAGCGGCCGCTTCAGGTCCTCGGCCAGGAAGAACGCGGCGTCGCGCAGCCGCGCCACCACCACGCGCTCCATGCCGCGCACGATCTCGGCCTGCGCGGAGGCGTCGGCGTCGGTGTTGGTCACGGCCGCGAAGCGCGCGAACCGGCCGTCCGGGCCGGCCACCGGCACGTACTTCTGGTGGTGCACGAGCACGGTCTCGAGCACCTCCGGCGGCAGCGCGCGGAACTCCTCCGGAATCGTCCCGAAGACGACCTGCGGCCATTCCACCAGCTCTCGCCACTCCTCCAGGAGCCCAGCGCCGGCCCCGGTCGGCGACACGCCGCCCTCCGCGAGCTGGCCCTGCAGGATCGCACCGCGCTCGCCTGCGTCGAGCACCACCCGCCGCTGGCGCAGCTTCGCCTTCAGGTCCTGGAACGAGCGGACCGCGACCGGCGCGCCCGCCTCGTCGCGCGGGAAGAACCGGTGGCCGCGCGTCTGGTCCCCGCTGCGGACGATCACCTCGCCGCGTGCTCCGGCCACCAGCTCGTGGATCGCGAAAGGCACCACCTCACCGCCGAGCAGGAGCACGAGCCAGCGGATCGGCCGCCCGAACGGGAACGCGCCCTTGCCGTCGTCGAGCCAGGCGTCCCAGCTCATCCGCTTCGGGAACGCGAGCGCGCGCAGCAGCGCCGCGATCACCTGCGTCAGCACTTCGGCCGCGGGCCGGCCGGCCGTCTTCTTCACCGCGAACAGGTAGAGCTCCCCGGGCGAGCCCGCGTCCTTCGGCCCCTGCTGCAGCTCGTCCGGCGACCGCCCGCTCTTGCGCGCGAAGCCCTGGGCCGCGCCCGTCCACGCCCCCTTGGCGTCGCGCGCGACCTTCAGCGACGGGCCCCAGACCTTCTCCTCGCGATCGGCCTGGCGCGCGACGACGTCGGCGCGCAGCACCAGCCGGCGCGGGGTGGAGAACGCCTCGACGGCCGCGGGCTCCAGCCCTTCCTTGGCGGCCAGCTCGGGGAAGCGCTTCGCGAGCTGCCGGGTCAGGTCCGGCAGCCACGAGGCCGGGACCTCCTCGCACCCCACCTCGAGCAGGAGCTCCTTCCCCTTCGCGTCAGGCACTCGCGCGCTCCGGCGCGTCCGCGCCGACATGCCGCGCCGCGATCGCGCAGGCGAGCTTGCGGATGCCGAGGATCATGCCCGCGCGCTGGCTGACCGAGATCGCGCCGCGCGCGTCGAGCACGTTGAACGCGTGCGACGTCTTCAGGCACCAGTCGTAGGCGGCGAGCACGGAGCGGTCCCCGGGCACCTCCAGCGTCCGCCAGCCCTCCCTCAGGTACTTGTCGAACAGCTCGCGGTGCAGGTCCACGTCCGCCAGCTCGAACGAGTAGCGCGAGAGCTGGTACTCCTCCTCGTGGCGCACGTCCCCGTAGCGCACGCCGGGCGCCCACGCGAGCGCGTAGACGTCGTCCACGTCCTGCAGGTACATCGCGATACGCTCGAGCCCGTAGGTGAGCTCCGCCGAGATCGGCGCCAGGTCGAGGCCGCCCGCCTGCTGGAAGTAGGTGAACTGCGTGATCTCCTGGCCGTCGAGCAGCACCTGCCAGCCGATGCCCCACGCGCCGAGCGTGGGCGACTCCCAGTTGTCCTCCTCGAAGCGCACGTCGTGCACGGACGGATCGATGCCGATCGCGGTGAGCGACGCGAGGTAGAGATCCTGGATGTCGTCCGGC
>DATBIZ010000298.1:0-9967 GCA_036556645.1 Vicinamibacteria bacterium
GTCGGCGAGCGCGTTGCCGGTGATGCTGCCCGCGAACGTGATGTCGCCGTTGGGCCGGTTGATGAAGGCGATCTTCATCTGCTCCCGCCGCACGTCCAGGCCGAACTTCCAGGAGTGGCGGCCGGTCAGGTACGTGAAGTCGTCCGTGAACTGGAAGACGTTGTTCACGCGCTCGACGAACGGCTGCTGCGGATCGCCCAGGGACGTGGCGCCCGTGAAGAAGCCGGCCACCGCGATGGAGGGCAGGCCCACGGCCAGCGGGTTGGTGTTGGGCAGGTTGATGCCGTACTCCGAGTTCTGCCGGCCGCTGGTGACCTGCGGGTTCGCGTAGATGCGGTTGAAGGAGAAGCGCGCCACGTTGATCGCGCGCGCGCTGAACATGTGCGTGTCCCCGACCATGGCGTCCTGCAGGGTGGCCTTGGCCAGCTGGTCCGCGGCCTGCACCGTGCGCGGCGTGGCCCGGTTGCTGTGGCTCCACAGGTACCGCGCCAGGATCGAGTGCCGCTCGGTCAGGCGATAGTCGAGGCGCAGCCCGGCCTGATCGCGGTCGTCCTCGACGGTGGGCGAAGCGGTGTAGCGGTTGGGCGGCACGTTCGGCAGCGGCACGAAGTCGTTCAGGAGCTGGAGCGCGATCGGGTCCAGGCGCCGGGCGGGGATCACGTTCCCGGCGAAGGGCTGGCCGGTCAAGGGATCGCGGACGGCGGCGCCGCCGGAGAAGTCGCCGCGGCGCTGCGCCTCGGTCGGCACCACCAGCGTCTGGGTGATCCCGCTCTGGTTCCGGTACCCCTCGTAGTAGCCGAAGGCGAACAGCTTGTTGCGGGCGAGGGGCGCGCCCAGCGAGGCGCCGAACTGGTTCTGCTTGAGCACCGGCTTGGGCTGGTTCGCGGGGGCGAAGAAGTTCCGGGCCTGCAGCGCGTCGTCGCGGTTGAACTCCCAGGCCGCGCCGTGCCACTCGTTGCTGCCCGAACGGGTCACCAGCGTGACCACCGAGCCCGCGTTGCGGCCGTACTCCGCGTTGTAGGAGTGCGTGAGGATCTTGAATTCCTGGATGGCGTCCGGCGGCGGGCGCAGCACGAAGCCGGTGTTGAAGGTGTCGTTGTTGGTGGTGCCGTCGATGAGGAAGTTGTTCGACTGGTTCCGCATGCCGTTGACGTTGAAGCCGGCGGTCACCGCGCCGAAGCCGCCCGGCGTGGCGTCGCCGGCCTGGCCGCCCAGCCCTGGCGGCGGCGCGACCACGCCCGGGATCAGGGTGCCGAGCTGCGTGAAGTTCCGGCCGTTGAGGGGCAGGTCCACGACCTTCTGCTCGTCGATCACGATGCCGAGGGTCGCGTTCGTGGTCTCGACCAGGGGCGCGTCGGCCTGCACCACCACCGTCTCCGCCACCTGGCCCACCTTGAGGCTGAGGTCCACGCGCGCGGTCTCCGCCACGGTCACGCGCACGCCCTCGCGCGTGAGCGGCGCGAACCCGCCCAGGCTGGCCGCGACGTTGTAGAGGCCGGGCGGCAGGAGCGGCAGCGCGTAGAAGCCGTCGCTGCCGCTGGTCGCGGTGCGTACCTGGTTGGTGGCCTGGCTCGTCGCGGTCACCGTGGCGCCGGGCAGGACCGCGCCGGAGTCGTCGGTGACCACCCCCGTGATGCCGCCGGTGGCCTGCGCCTGGGCACCGCGCGGTGCGAGCAGCAGGATCCCGAACGCCAGCGCCAGCGCGCCGATTCCGGTCGCGCGGCGGTCGTGCCGATCCGTTCTCATGGCTCCTCCCCGGGCGTCAGCGCACCGCCTTGTCCGTGATCTCCAGGCCCCGGTCGATGATCGCGAACGCCTCGCGCAGCTCCGCCTCGGTGATGCACAGCGGCGGGTTCGTGTAGAACGCGTTCCAGCGCACCAGCGCGTAGAGCCCCTGCTCGCGGAAGAAGCGGCCGAGCGCGGCCATCTCGTCCGAGGTGCCTCCGAAGGGCGCCATGGGCTGCCGCGTCTTGCGGTCGCGCACCAGCTCCGCGATCCCGAACAGGCCGATGGAGCGGAAGGCGCCCACCGACGGGTGCCTGGCCTGCAGCTCCTGGTGCAGCCCCTTCATCACCACGCCCATCCGCTTCGCGTTGCCGATCATGTCGTCTTCTTCGTAGGCCGCGATCGTGGCCAGCGCGGCCGCGCAGGCCACCGGGTGCGAGTTGTAGGTGAGCCCGCCGGGGAACATCTTGTCCTTGAAGGTGTCGGCGATCTTCTGGCGCATGCCCACCGCGCCCAGGGGGACGTAGGCGCTGGTGAGACCCTTGGCCATGATCAGCAGGTCGGGCACCACGTTCCAGTGATTGATCGCGAACCACTCGCCGGTGCGTCCGAAGCCGGCCATCACCTCGTCCGCCACCATCAGGATCCCGTGCTTGTCGCACAGCGCCCGCACGCCCTGCATGTAGCCGTCGGGGGGGATCAGGATGCCGTTGGTGCCGGTGACGGTCTCCAGGAAGATGGCCGCGATCGACTGCGGGCCCTCGAGCTGGATCACCTCCTCGAGCATGGCCAGCGACTGCTCGGCGGTGTCCCAGCCGCGCTCGATGCCGTGGTACGGGTCGAGGAAGTGCACCACGCCGGGGATCCCGGGCTCGTTGGGCCAGCGCCGCGGGTCGCCGGTGAGCGTCATCGCGCCCTGGGTCGCGCCGTGGTACGAGCGGTAGCGCGCCATCACCTTGTGCCGGCCGGTGTAGGCGCGCGCGATCTTGATCGCGTTCTCGTTGCTCTCCGCGCCGCCGTTGGTGAAGAAGAACACGTCGATGTCGCCCGGCGCCAGCTCGGCCAGCTTGGCCCCCAGCCGCGCCCGCGGCTCGTGCGCCATGAACGGGTTCGCGTAGGCCAGCTCGTCGAGCTGCTCCTGGATCGCGCGCACGATGCGCGGGTCGCCGTGGCCGGCGTTCACGCACATGAGCTGGCTGTTGAAGTCGATGAAGCGCTTGCCTTCGGGCGTCCAGAAGTAGATGCCCTTGGCGCGGGCCACCGGGATCGGGTCCACCTTGCCCTGCGCGGACCATTCGAAGATCGTGTGCTTCTTGGTGAGGGCGACGATCTCCTCGCCCGTGAGCGCGGTCTTGCGGGTGGTGGTGGTGGTCATGGCTCTCCTTCCCTGCGGCCCATCAAAGCGCCGCCTGCACGGCCTTGGCAAGCTCGGCGGTCGTGGCCTGGCCGCCGAGGTCCGGCGTCTTCACCTCGGCCCGGTCCAGCACGTGGTCGATCGCGCCGAGCACGCGGTCGTGGACCTCGCGCTCCCCGAGGTGGTCGAGCATCAGCGCGCCCGCCCAGATCGCCCCCACCGGGTTGGCGATGCCCTTGCCCGCGATGTCCGGGGCCGAGCCGTGGATCGGCTCGAACATCGAGGGGTAGCGCCGCTCCGGGTTGATGTTGCCGCCGGGCGCGACGCCCAGGCTGCCCGAGATCGCGGCGCCGAGGTCGGTGAGGATGTCCCCGAACAGGTTCGAGGCCACGATCACGTCCACGGTCTGCGGGTGCGTGATCATCCGCGCGGCCAGCGCGTCCACGTGGTACTTGCGCACGGTCACGTCCGGGTAGTCGCGGGCGACGTGCTCCACCACCTCGTCCCAGAGCACCATCGAGTGGCGCAGGGCGTTCGACTTGGTGGCGCTGGCCAGCAGCCGGCGCGGCCGGCGGTTGGCGGTCTCGAACCCGTAGCGCACGATGCGCTCGATGCCGCGGCGGGTGAAGACCGCGTTCTCCAGCGCGATCTCCTCGGGCGTCCCCACGTAGAGCCTCCCGCCCGCGCCGCAATATTCACCTTCGGCGTTCTCGCGCACGCACACCATGTCGATGTCCGCGCCGGTGCGGCCGGCCAGCGGGCCGCTGACGCCGGGCAGCAGCCGCATCGGGCGCAGGTTCACGTACTGGTCGAAGCGCTGCCGGATGGGCAGGATCAGCTCCCAGACCGAGATGTGGTCCGGCACGCCGGGCGTGCCGACCGCGCCCAGGAAGATGGCGTCGAAGGCGCGCAGCTTCTCGAGCCCGTCCGCGTCCATCATCCGGCCCTTGCTGCGGTAGAAGTCGCAGCCCCAGGGGAACTCGGTCGTCTCGATCTGCACGCCGGCCGCCTTGGCGGCGGTGGAGAGCACCGCGAGCGCGGCCGGGATCACCTCGCGGCCGATGCCGTCGCCCGCGATCACCGCGATGCGGTGCCGCCGCGCGGGGGCCATCACATCCCCGGCGGCTGGAAGCGGCCGTCCACGGCCGTCCACCCGCCGTCCACGAAGAGCACGGTCCCGGTCATGTAGCTGGCCGCGTCCGAGGCCAGGAACGCGGTCGGCGCCGCGATCTCGTCCGGCGTCGCCCAGCGCTTCAGGATCGTCTTGGCCGAATAGGCGCCGTACCAGTCCGCGTTGGCCTTGATCGGGGCGGTCAGCGGCGTGTCCACCACGCCCGGCGCGACCGCGTTCACGCGCACGCCGTGGGGCCCGAACTCCGCGGCCGCGGTGCGCACGAGCTGGACGATGCCGGCCTTGGTCATCGCGTAGACCCCCTGGCCCGGCTCCACGGTCACCGAGCGGATGGACGAGAAGAGGATGATGCTGCCGCGGCCGTCGGCGGTCATGAGCCGCCCGGCCGCGCGCAGCACGTTGAAGTTGCCGCGCAGGTTCAGCGACACCACCTTCTCGAACTCCTGGTCGGCGTAGGCCAGGATCGGCTTGCGCACGTTCACGCTCGGCGTGCAGACCGCGATGTCGAACCGGCCGTGCCGCTGGCGCACGGCGTCGAAGACGGTCTGCACCTCGGCCGCCTCGCGGATGTCCACCGCCGCCGCCTCCGCCGGCTGCCCGGTGGACTGGATGAACCCGACGACGGCCGCCGCCTTCCCCGCGTCCACGTCGAGGCACACCACGCGGGCGCCCAGCCGCGCCAGCGCGACCGCCACCGCCTCCCCGATCCCCGAGGCGGCGCCGACCACCGCGGCCACGCGGCCGTCGAGCCGCCAGGGTAGGTCAGGGTTCATGGAGCCTCCGGACCGCGATGATAAGCCCGGCGGCCCGCGGCGACGAGCGCGCAGGCGGCCGCGCCCGCGGTGAGGCCCACGAGCGCCGGCGAGAACAGGCCGAACCCGCGTCCGCCGGTCGCCAGGTGCGTGGCCAGCATCAGCGCGACGCCGGCCGCGATCGCCGCCAGCACCTCGGGCGTGCCCACGCGCCTCACGTAGAGGCCGGCCAGGATCGGCACGAACAGGCACACGCCGAGGAGCGTGTAGAAGATGCTCAGGGCGTCGATCACGGTCGGGGAGAGCGCGGCGGCGAAGAAGACGCCGAGCGCGCCGCCGGCGACCGCGGCCCCGCGCGCGACCTTCAGCACGGTGGCGTCGCTCGCGGCCGGGTTCACCATCCGCTTGTAGAGGTCCTGCGACAGGGACGTGGACAGCATGAACAGGATCGCGTCGGCGGTGTTGACCTCGGTCGAGAAGATCGCCACCAGGCCCAGCGCGCCGATCAACGGCGGCAGATCCTGCACCAGCAGCGTGGGCAGGGCCATCTCGCGCCGCGCCAGGTCCGGGTGCAGCACGCGCGCCGCCATCCCCAGCACGACCGGCGCGCACGCGAACACGAGCAGGAGCACACCGTTCAGCCCCACGCCGATGCGGACCGCCCGGTCGTCGCGCGCGCCGTAGATCTTCTGGAGGAGGCCCGGCGAGATCACGAACGCGGGACCGAGCAGGGCCAGATACGTCCAGCCGGAGCCCCCGCCCTGCCAGAAGTCGAAGTACCCGGGCGGCGCGGCGGGGGTGGCCGCGATCGCGGACCACCCCCCGGCGCTGGCCAGCGCCGCCGGGACCAGGGCGGCGTACACGAGCAGCTCGACCACGAGCTGCAGCGCGTTGACCCACGCCGCGGTGAGCAGGCCGCCGGCCGCGAAGTAGATGGTCATGACCGCGCCGCCGATCAGCGAGCCGATCTCCGGCCGCAGGCCGATCACCGCGCTGAACACCAGCCCCATGGCCACGAGCTGCCCGGCCAGGATCGCGAGCGTGCCCACCCACAGCAGCGCGGCCACGATCCCGCGCACGCTGCGGCCGTAGCGGTGCTCCAGGAAGTCGCCCACCGTGCGCAGGTCGTGCGCGGCGGCCACCCGTCGGATGCGGGGGCCCACCAGGAACGCCAGCACGAGCGACCCGAGCCCCGCCGAGCCGACCCACCACCAGGCGCTGAGCCCGTCGCGGTAGGCGAGCCCGGTGGCGCCGACGGTGGAGCCGGCGCCGATGTTCGCCGCGACCAGGGTGCCGAACAGCAGCCCCGGGCCGAGGCGCCGCCCGGCCACGAAGAACTCCTCGGTCGTCTTGACGCGCCGGCCGATCCAGACGCCGAGCGCGATCTGCACGAGCGAGTACCCGACGAGGAGCGCGAGATGGAGGCTCACGGGCGGGGAAGATTACCCCGAAAGGCCGCGCGCGCCGCTTACTGTCGCGACTTGTAGGCGAGGCCGGCGACGGTGGTGACGAGCTGGGACGGTTCGACCGGCTTGGTGAGATAGGCCTGGAACCCCGCGTGCATCACCTTGGCCGGCATCTCCGACGAGTACGCGGTCAGGGCCACCGCGCCGGTGCGGCCGCCGAGCACGAGCGGCAGCTCGCGGATCTGCCGGATCAGCGCGTAGCCGTCGGCGCCGGGCAGCCCGAGGTCGCAGACGAGCACGTCCGGGACCGCGTTGAGGAACGCCTGCAGGCCCTCCGGGGCGGACCCGGCGGTCACGACCGACGCGCCTTCGCCTTCGAGGATCCGGCGCACCGTCTCCTGCGTGTCGGCATCGTCCTCGACGACGAGGACGTTGAAGCCGCGCAGCGGGGACTTCGCGGTCACAACCCGACATTATCACGCCGGGTCAAGCGCGGGTCCGCGCGGCAGGCGCGCGCTGGCGCACGACGAGCGCCGGGGCGGCGAGGGCCAGGCCCAGGAGGTCGGCCGCGCCGGCGGGGTGGATCAGGAGCACGCCGCCGGCTCCGAGCAGCGCGCGCGCCCAGCCCGGCCGCAGCGCCCGCCCTCCCCCGGCGACGCCGAGCGCCAGCGCGGCGGCACCGGCCACGGCGGTGACGGCGGCGAGCGCGACCGGCGCCGCCGGCCCGACCAGCAGGAGCCGGGCGCCCTCCGGCGCGGCGAACAGCAGCGGGACGAGGAACGCAGGAAGCGTGTAGCGCCAGGCCAGCCACATCGTCTTGTACGCGTTGCCGCCGGTGATCGCGCTGACCGCGACGCAGGAGAGCGCGGTCGGGGGCGACACCTCGGAGAGCACCGCGTAATAGAAGATGAGCATGTGGGCGGCCGGCTCGCTCACCCCGACCGCGCGCAGCGCCGGCGCCGCCATCACCGCGGCCACGATGTACGAGGCGGTGATCGGGAGCGCGAGGCCCAGCACCATCAGCACCGCCGCGGTGAGCAGCACGGTCGGCCAGAGCAGGCCGCCGGCGAGGTCCACCACGATCCCCGAGAACTTCAGGCCGAGACCGGTCAGGTTCACCACCCCCACCAGGATCCCGGCGGCCGCGCAGGTGGCCCCCACCGGCACCACGGCGCGCGCGCCCTGGTCGAGCGCGGAGAGCAGCCCGCGCGGGCCGAGCGCCGTGTCGCGCCGCAGCCAGCTCAGCGCGACGGCCAGGACCATGCACCAGACGACCGCGCGCTCGGCCGTGTACCCGAGCGCCAGGAGGACGACGATCGCCAGCGGGCTCAGCAGATGGAACCCGTACGCGCGGAGCAGCGCGGCGGTCCGGCCCGCCGGGACGTCCACCGCGGCGCCGGGCAGCCGCGCCGCGTCCTGCTCGACCATCACCAGCAGCGCGACGTAATAGAGCAGCGTGGGCAGCAGCGCCCAGCGGATCACCTGCAGGTAGCTGACGCGCGTCAGCTCCGCGATGAGGAAGGAGGCCGCGCCCATCACGGGGGGCGACAGCACCGCGCCGATGCCGCCGGCCGAGAGCACGGCGCCGGCGCGCTCCGCGGAGTAGCCCGCGCGCCGGAGCAGCGGCCAGGTCACCGCCCCCAGCGTCACCGCGGTGGCCACGCCGCTGCCGGACGGCCCTCCCAGCAGGAACGACGCCAGCGTCACCGCGCGGCCCGGGCCCGCGCGCCGCCGGCCCACCACCGCCAGCGAGAGGTCCAGGAAGAAGCGGGCGGCGCCGGACGCGTCGAGCACGGCGCCGAAGAGCGTGAACAGGATCACGAACGTCGCCGAGACCGCGAGCGGCGTGCCGAGGATCCCTTCCAGCCCCATGTACTGCAGGCCCACCAGCCGCTCGACGCCGTAGCCGCGGTGCGTCCAGGGCGCGGGCAGCCACGGCCCGGCCGCGGCGTACCCGAGCGCGAGCGCGGCCAGCGCGGGCAGCATCGCCCCCGCCGCGCGGCGTGCCGCCTCCAGCACCAGGGCGATGGTCAGGAGGCCCATGACCACGTCGGCGCGCAGGGGCGCGCTCGACCGGTACACGAACGCGTCGAAGTCCCAGAGCACGTAGCCGGCGCAGGAGAGCCCGCCCAGCGCGAGCGCGACGTCGAGCGCGGAGAGGCGCCGCGCGCGCCGCCCCGGCGGGACGAGCAGGAACGCGAGCGCGAGCAGCAGGCCCAGGTGCACGACGCGGAGCACCTGCGCCGGCACGGTGCCGACCGCCGAGAAGATCCCCCAGGCCGCCAGCGCCCAGGCGAGCGCGCGCGCGGCCGCGCGCGCCGGCGGGGGCAGCGGCCGCTGCGGCGCCTCCGCGGCGGTCCCCGCGAGCCGCGGCGCGCCGCCCGCGCCGTCCGCGGTCAGGGCCGGGGCTTCCGGGACTTCCAGACGCCCACTTCCTCGTAGTACCGCGCGGCGCCGGGGTGGTACTCCATCACCGCGCTCTCGGCGCCGGTGCGCGCGTCGAGCTCGCGGGCGGCCGGGTGTGCGGCGGCCAGCTCGTCCTTCTTCTCGAACAGCGCGCGCGTGATCTCGTAGGCGAGGTCCGCCGGCATGTCCTCGCGCACGACCAGCAGGTTGCGCACCGAGCTGACCTGCGCCGCCGCCAGGCCGGGATAGGCGCCCTCGGGGATCGTGGCCACCGCGTAGAGCGGCCCGTGCTCCGCGACCAGGCGGTCCACGAGATGAGCGTCCGAGAGCAGGAGGACGCGCGCACCGGGCGAGGAGGCGGCGTCGAGCACCGCGGCGGCCGGCATCCCGGCCGAGGCGAAGAACGCGTCGATCCGGCCGTCGCGCAGCGCCGCCACCGACTCCCCGAAGCCGAGCCGCTCCCGCGTCAGGTCCTGCCGCGGGTCCACGCCGGCCGCGCGCAGCACCCGCTCCGCGATCAGCTCGGTGCCGCTGTTGGGCGAGCCGGTGGAGACGCGCCGCCCGCGAAGGTCCTCGACCGTGCGGACCGGGCCGCCGGCGGACGCGACGATGTGCGTGACGTTCGGGTACAGCGCGGCCAGCGTCCGCAGGGGAAGGGGCCGCGCGAACCGGCCGCGGCCCCGCACGGCGTCGAACGCGGAGTCCGCCAGCGTGAAGGCCACGTCCGCCGACCGCTGCGCGACGAAGTTCAGGTTCTCGACCGACGCGGACGTGACCTCGGCCGTGGCCTCCAGCCGCGGCACGTCGCGGCTCAGCACGCGCGCGAGCGCGCCGCCGAGCACGTAATACACGCCGCCCGTGCCGCCGGTCGCGATCGAGATCCGGCGGACATCGCCCGCGGCACCGTCGCCGCCGGCCCGGCCACACGCCACCGCGAGCGCCGCCCACGCGACCGCCACCACCGCGCGCCGCATCGCGGCATTCTAGGCGGCGCGGGCGCGGCGTGCGCGGCTATTCCGGCGTGGGATCGGGCGCGCGGTACGGCGCGGGACCGGGCGCGGGGTCCGGTGCGGGCACCGGGCTCGGATTGCCGGGTGAGCTCGGCGCCTGGTAGGGGCTCGGATACGGCTCGGGGTCCGGCATCGGAACGTGGCTCATGCATGTGCTCCGCGCCGGTCCCCGTGCGGCGGGG
>DATBIZ010000299.1:0-11163 GCA_036556645.1 Vicinamibacteria bacterium
GCGTTGGGGGCGGTCGCGGCCTGGTACGGGACCGGCCACCTGCTGCCGTTCTTCCGGACGCCGATGATCGGTACGGCAATGGCGCTGGAGCCGGACCAGACCGTCTTCACGATCACCGCGCTGTTGGCCGTGGTCACGACCCTGTTCTTCGGGCTCTGGCCGGCCTGGAGCGCGGGCGCCATGAAGCCTGGAGCGCTCCTCAAGTCGCGCGGCGCGGCCCCGCGGCGGATCGCCGGCCGCGGGTTCGTGGCCGTCCAGGTGGCGCTCTGCCTCGTGCTGGTCGTCTCGGCCACGCTGCTCTCGCGCAGTCTCGGGCGGCTCCAGGGCGAGCGCACCGGGTTCGACCTGGACCACGTGACGATCCAGACCGCGCCCTTCCACCTGCTGCCGCAGAAGGGAATGGCGAAGCTCGAGCTGTACCAGCGGATGGTGGAACGCATCGGGCAGGACGCGGGCATCCGCTCGGCCGCCGTGACCTGGTTCACGCCGATGACCGGCTACCAGGTCAAGGCCGCGTTCGTCCCCGTGGGCGAGGGCGCGGCCTCGTCCGAGCCCAGGACGCTGTCGTTCAACGCGGTCGGGTCCGGCTACTTCCGCACCATGGGCACGGCGATCGTCGAAGGGCGCGAGTTCGACCCGCGGGAGCGCGCGCGCGACGTGTGCGTCCTGAACCAGGCCGCGGCGGCCGCGCTCTTTCCGCGCGCGAATGCGGTGGATCGCTTCGTGCGTGCACCCGCGGGCGTGGCCACGACCCGCGGCGGCGACCGTCTGGCCGCGGACGGCCCGGTCACCTGCCGCGTGGTCGGCGTGGCGGAGGACGCGAAGTTCGCCAGCCTGCGCGAGCCGCCGCCGCCCACCGTCTACTTTCCCATGACCCCGGACCTCGTGGACGGCAACCTGGTGTTCCTGCTGAACGGCCCCACCAAGGCCGGCGTGATCGCGGCCTACCGCGCGGCGCTGCGCGAGATCGCACCCACCATCCCCCTGGTGCTGTTCGCGACGCTGCGCGAGCAGATGGAGGCCGCGCTCGGCAGCGAGCGCGCCATCACGTTCCTCGGCACGTTCTTCGCGTGCGTCGCGCTGCTGCTGAGTGCGATCGGGCTCTACGGGCTGCTGTCGTCGAGCGTGACGCAGCGGCGCACGGAGATCGGGGTCCGCGCGGCGCTGGGCGCCTCGCGCGCGGCGCTGCTGCGCATGGTCGTCATGGATGCGTTCCGCCTGCTCGCAATCGGGGTCGCGGTGGGCAGCGTCGGCGTGCTCTTCGCCGCGCGCGCGATCCGGCACATGTTCTACGGCGTCTCGACGTTCGATCCGCTCACCGTCGCGGGGACGGCGGTCCTGCTGGTCGTGGTCGCGCTCGCCGCCAGTTTCTGGCCGGCGCGCCGGGCGGCGTCGGTGGATCCGATGCAGGCGATGCGGACCGACTGAGGCGTCAACCGCCCTTGGCGCCGTCGAGCTCCTTCAGCACGGGGTAGAGCGCCCGGAAGCGCCGGTACGGCTCGTCGTAAGCCTCGTGCGCTCCGGGGGTTGGCTTCTCCGGCCGGTTCCGCTTCAACGTCGCCCGGCAGGCGGCCGGCAGGTCGGGGAAGGCCCCCGCTCCGACCGCGGCGAGCAGTGCGGCCCCGTAAGCTGGCCCCTCCTCACGGTTTACGGTGACGACGGGCATCCCGTACACCTCCGCCTGCAGCTTCCTTATTAATGGGCTCTTCGCGCCGCCCCCGGTCAGGAGCAGCGTCTGCAGCGGCAGGCCGAGGTCGCGCACGATCGTCAGCGAATCGCGCAGGCCGAAGCAGATCGCCTCGAGCACCGCGCGCGTCAGGTGCGCGCGCGTGTGCGCGAGCGTCAAGCCGACGAACGCGCCGCGCGCGGCCGCGTCGCGGTGCGGCGTCCGCTCGCCCTGCAGGTAGGGCAGGAACGTGACGCCCTCCGCGCCGATCGGCACCTCGGCGGCTTCGGCGCCGAGGACGGCGTCCCCGTCCTTCTTGTTCGCCAGCTCGCGCGCCAGCTCGCGGCGGTGCCAGGAGAAGGCCCCGCCCGCGGTCAGCATCACGCCCATCACGTACCAGGTGTCGGGCAGCACGTGACGGAACGTGTGCGCGCGCAGGCTCGGGTCCACCTTCGGCGTGGACGTCGGCGCGAGCACGGTGCCGGAGGTGCCCCAGCTCGCCACCGCCTCGCCGGGAGAGACCACCCCGACGCCGGCCGCGCCGCACGCGTTGTCCGCGCCGCCCCCGACGACCGGCGTGCCGACGGGCAGGCCGGTCGCGCGCGAGGCCGCGGGCGTGACGAGGCCCAGCACCTCGGAGGAGGCGCCCACGTCGGGAAGCAGGTCCTCGTGGAGGCCGACCGCCTGCAGCAGCGGCCGGCTCCAGCGTCCGCGCGCGGTGTCGTACATCAGCGTGGCCGAGGCGTCGGACGGCTCCGTGGCCAGCGCGCCCGTGAGCTGGTAGCGCACGTAGTCCTTGGCGAGCACGACCTTCGCCACGCGGGCGAAGGCCGCCGGCTCGTGCTTGCGCAGCCAGAGCACCTTGGGCAGTGTGAAGCCCTCCAGCGCGGGGTTGCACGCCCACGCGCGGAGGTTGTCCTCTCCCACCCGCTCGGTGATCTCGAGGCACTCCTCGGTGGTCCGGCCGTCGCACCACAGCAGCGCGGGCCGCACCACCGCGCCCGCCTTGTCGAGGAACACCGACGAGTGCATCTGGCCGGAGAGGCCGACCGCGCCGACCTTCGGGGCGCGGGCGTGCCGCGACGCCATCACCTTCTTGATCGCCGCGCGCGAGGCCGCCCACCAGTCCTCGGGCCGCTGCTCCGCCCAGCCCGGCCGGGGGGTGAGCAGCCTCAACGGCGCGGTGGCCGACCCGCGCACCTCGCCTTTCTCGTCCACCAGCACCGCCTTGACGCCGCTCGTCCCCACGTCCACGCCGAGGAAGTGATCCATGGGCCTCCGCTGTTACGTCTGGTCCAGGTAGTGGCGTTCCGGCACCTCGCGCAGCCGCGCCGCCGCCTGCTCGGGCGTCAGGTCGCGCTGCGGCTCGGCCGCCAGCTCGTAACCGACGATGAACTTGCGGACGGTCGCGGAGCGGAGCAGCGGAGGATACCAGCTCGCGTGCAGGCGACAGTAGGGGTGCGCGCCGCCGTCGGTGGGCCGCCCGTGCCACGCCATCGAGTAGGGGAACGGGCGCTGAAACAGGTTGTCGAACCGCCGGTTGACGCGCCCGAGGATGTCGGCCAGCGCGTCGCGCTCGTCGGCGTCCAGCGCGGGCAGGTCCGCCACGTGGCGGCGCGGGATCAGCATGGCCTCGAACGGCCACACCGCCCAGAACGGCACCACCACGGTCCAGCGCTCGTTCTCGCACACGATCCGCTCGCCGCTGGCCTCTTCCTGCGCGAGGTAGTCGCCGAGCAGGTCGGCGCCGCCCGTCTCCACGTGGCGCCGCTGCGCGGCGAGCCTCCGCGCGGCGAAGCTCGGCACGTGCTCGGTCGCCCACACCTGGCAGTGCGGGTGGGGGTTGCTCGCCCCCATCTCGGCGCCCTTGTTCTCGAAGACCTGGACGTGGCGCAGCTCGCGGCGCGCGCCCAGCTCCGACACCTGCTCCGCCCATGCGTCCACCACCCCGCGGATCCCGGCGGCGTCCATCCGCGCGAGCGTGAGGTCGTGGCGGGGCGAGAAGCACACCACGCGGCAGATCCCGCGCTCGTTGCGCGCCCGGAGGAGGCCATCCGCGCTGCCCTCGTCGGACGGCACGTCGGGCAGCAGCGCGGGGTAGTCGTTGTCGAATGCGAACGTGGACGTGTAGGGCGGGTTGCGCTTGCCCCCGGCGCGGGCGTTGCCCGGGCAGAGGTAGCACTCCGGATCGTAAGCGGGCCGCGCCTCGGCCGCGGGCGGCTCGACCTGTCCCTGCCACGGCCGCTGCAGCCGGTGCGGCGAGACGAGCACCCACTCGTCCAGCAGCGGGTTGTACCGCCGGTGCGGCAGGTCCAGGCGTGTCATCGGTGTCCGGCCTAGTTATATCGCGGGCGCGACGCGGCGACGGCGGCCGCGAGCAGGGCCAGCCCGAGAACGCGCCACAGCGGCGCGAGCGGCAGGGCCGCCGGCACCGCCTCGATCCGCACCTCGGTGGCGCCGCCGGGCACCCAGACGCCGGCCAGCGCACCGTAGGCGGGGAAGACCGCGGCCGTCACCGCTCCGGTGGGCCGCACCGCCGTCGCGCGCAGGTTGTCGGCGTAGTTCATCGCGAACGTGAGCGGGCAGTCGGCGGGCGCACGGACGCGCGCGGCCGCCAGGCCCTCGCGGCCCGGCGCTTCGACGCCGAGAACCGCCGCCTCCGCGCACGCGGGGGCGAGCGTCTCGGGCAGGTGCGCGCGCCAGACGTGCAGGTCGTCGGCCATCAGCCAGAGCCGGCGGTGCGCCTCTTGATGGAGGCCGTCGGGGGGACGGCGCAGCTCCTCGCGCAGGTCCTGGTAGCGCCAGGTGCGGCCGATGCCGGCGCTGAACCAGGCGGCACCGGCGGTCGGTCCCAGCGGGCGCACGGTCCCGTCTTCGTGCAGCGTCCAGCCGACGTCGTAGAGCTGGTACAGGAGCCGCGAGGAGACGTGATCCGGCGGGAAACGCAGCAGCAGCGCGTTCGGGCTGTACGGCTGCCAGCGCAGCGCGCTCACCAGCTCCACGAACCGCCGCTGCGGGAAGTAGTAGCCGTCGAGGCTGCTCAGGCCGGCGGCGAAGGCCGTGTTCGCGAGCAGCTCGGGCCACTCGAACGCGGGCCGCACGCGGGCGAGCGGCGAGCCCAGCGCCGGCTCGTGCCGCACCGCACGCGCCCCGAGGGCGCGGGCGCGCGCGAGCAGCGCATCGCCGGCGGCGAACGGCGGCAGGCGTTCGTGGAAGGCGCCGACGCCGGCCACGGCCAGCGCGACGAACGCCGCGGCGCGCACCGGACGCGCCGTCTTCGCCAGGCAGGCGAGGGCCAGGGCCCAGGCCGCGACCTCGCGGACCAGGGGCGGCGCGAGCGCGATCGCGGCGCCGGCCGCGGCCGCCGCGGCGAGCCAGCGGCCGCGCGCGTCGTGGATCAGGGCGCCGGCCAGGCCGAGCACCGGGAGCAGGTACAGCGCCGGCACCATCGCGCGCGTGGGCACGCGGAAGCTGCCGAGCGGCGGGAAGAGCAGCAGCGCGTCCGAGAACGGCTCGAGGTCCATGCTGAAGACCAGCGCCATCAGCACGCTGGCCAGCAGCCCGAGCGCCAGCGCGCGCGCCTGGCGCCACGGCACCAGCGCGACCGCGAGCAGCAGCATCGGGCCGAACGGGCTGTTCACCTCGTGGTGCTGGTCCACCTGGCGCCAGGGCGCGATCGCCTCGCGCGTCCAGGCCAGCGACCCGAGCCAGTCGCGCGGGTGCGCGGTCAGGTAGCCGTAGGTCAGGCGCATCCCGCTCAGGCTGCGCAGCGAATCCGTGCCCAGCGCGTGGCGCAGCACGCCGTAGAAGTCCGGCAGCACGAGCAGGAACGCGCCGAGCACGATCGCCGCCGCGACCGCGAGATCGCGCCGCCGGCGCCCCACGGTGGCCCAGAGGCCGAGCAGGATCGGGCCGCCGAACACCGCGCCGTAGAGGACCATCTGGTGGCCGGTGAAGAGCACGCCGGTGGCGACGGCCCCGGCGCAGACGGCCAGGCAGACGCGCCCGAGCGTGCCGGCGCCGAGCGCCGCGACCAGCGCCAGCGCGGCCAGGTACGGCAGCGTGCCGGCCACGAGCGTCAGGTGTCCGTAGCCGAGCCGCCACCCGAGCACCGGCGCGAATGCGCAGGCGACGACCCCGGCGGCGCGCACCAGCCAGGGGACGCGCGGCTCTTCCGCCCTCCAGGCGCGCGCGAGGTCGGTCGCGGCGCGCACGCCGAGGAAGGCGATCACGACCTGGGTGAGGAAGGCCGAGACGTTCAGCATCGCCCCCGGCGAGAGCCCGAGCCGCGCGAGCCACGCCGCCACCGGCCAGGGCCCGACCGCGTCGCGCAGCTTCATGCCGCCGAGGAGCTCGGGCCGGTAGGCGAGGCGGTCCCAGTCGCCGCCCGCGCGCGCGAGCGCGTCGAAGGCGACCAGCAGGTTCGCGACGCCGTCGTGGCCGGCGACGCTGAGCGGCCACCGCCAGCCGAGCAGGAGCCAGGCGAGAGGAACCAGCACGGCGGCCAGCGCCAGGGTCCGCAGGTCCTCCCGCTCTCGCGCCGGCGTCACGAGGCGAGTCTTACCACGCTCGGGATGGGGTTCGCGGAGCTCGACTGGACCGTGGCGCCGCGGCGCTCAGCCGCCGCTCGACGGGCGCCCCAGGCCCAGCCGCTCGATCTTGAAGGCGAGGCCGTTGCGCGAGATGCCGAGCAGCCTCGCCGCGTAACTGCGGTTGCCCCCTGCCCGCTCGAGCGCGCCGGTGATGAGCCGGCGCTCGAGCGCGTCCACGTTCGCTTCGAGGTCCAGGGTGTCGGGAGCGGCGGCAGGGGGGGCTGCGCCGGCGCCCGACGCCGGCGAGCGGCCGGCGCACGCGGCGAGCACGTGCGGGGAGATCATCGTCGAGTCGATGGCCTGTCCCTCGGGGCAGAGGTACACCAGCCGCCGCACCTCGTGCTCGAGCTCGCGCACGTTGCCCGGCCATTCGTGGGCCACGAGCGCGCGCAGGGCCTTCACCGTCACCCCGTGGATGCGCCGCCCCGTCTCCCGCGCGAACGTCCGCACGAAGCTCTCGACGAGCGCGGGCACGTCCTCGCGCCGCTCGCGGAGCGCGGGGACGCGCAGCACGAACCCGGCGATCCGGAAATAGAGGTCGCGGCGGAAGCGCGCCTCCTCCATCCGCCGCTGGAGGTCCGAGTTGGTCGCCGCGATCACCCGGATGTCCACCGGCACCGGCGCGCCGCCCACCGGCTGGACCTCCTTCTCCTGCAGCGCGCGCAGCAGCTTGGCCTGCAGCTCGAGGGGCATGTCGCCGATCTCGTCCAGGAACAGCGTCCCTCCCTCGGCCATCTGGAACTTGCCGCGGCGCTCCGCCACGCCGGTGGCCACGCCCTTGCCGATGCCGAACAGCTCGGCCTCGAGCAGGTCGGCGGGGATGGCCGCGCAGTTGACCGCCACGAACGGCCCGCGGCGGCGGCGCGACGAGTCGTGGAGGATGCGGGCGAGCAGCTCCTTGCCCACCCCGGTCTCGCCGAGCAGCAGCACGGGCACGTCCCCCTGCACCAGCGGCCGCATCTCGGCATAGAAGGATCGCATCGCGGGGGAGTCGCCGGTCACGTATCGGTCGGGGAAGGAGAGCGGGGGCAGCTCCGCCGACGGCGCCGAGGCCGCGGCGCGCATGTCGGGCCGCAGCCGCTGGACGACGCCCAGCAGCACGCGCAGCACCGCGTGCACGTCGCTGGCGCGGTAGCGCAGGTCGCCCGCGAGCACGAGGCCCGAGCGCTCCGCCGCCCCGGCCGTGAACGCGCAGGTCAGCGCGGGCGGGCCCTCGAGCGAGACCGCGCGCGTGGAGCCCTCGGCGGCGGGCCCGCGCACGAAGTCGAGGAAGTCGCACCGGCTCGCGAGGTCCGGAAGCGGCCCGCAGGCGGCCAGGGCCACCGGCTCGCCCTCGCGCACGTCGAGCAGGCACGCGCTCTCCGCCCCCAGCGCGTGCGCCAGCACCGTGACCAGAGCGGAGAGTTCGGGGGCGGGGCCCTGGCAGGCGCGCACGACCAGCGGCTCGAGGACCGAGAGGCCGATCCGTCCCGGCTCGTCCACCGCGGTCGCGGTGGTGTCCCCACCGCCGTCGGCGATCGGGCCGGCGGAAGCGTCGAGGTGGATGGCCAGCGCGGCGTCCTCCGGCGCCACCTCCTCGACGCGGAGCGTGACCGGGCCGACGCGGATCTCGTCCCCGAGCTGCAGGCGTGTCCTCTGGACGCGCACGCCCTGGACCAGCGTGCCGTTCTTCGAGCCCAGGTCCTCGAGGGTCAGGCCCTCGCCCTCGCGGCGCAGCAGCGCGTGGCGCCGCGAGACGCCGCGCAACGGGAGCACCACCGCGTTGCCGCCGGCGCTGCCGATCCAGTTGTCGCCGGCGCGCAGGGCATACGAGCGCGAGGCCCCCCCGACTTCGCCACGCAGGCGGTAGTGCGCTCGCGAGTGCTCGGCGCCGGTCATGTCGTGGATCTTCGCCCGCATCCGCCAGGCGCGCGGGTGCGCTGGGACGCTTCCTCGTGCTGTCACAGACACGCGCGGAATTCCGCGACGTCGGTCCGTCGAACGTCTCGAGGGGGCCCCTATGGCTGCATCAGCGCGGGGATGCCGGTGAAGGTCGTCTGCGGCGTCTGCCGGGACGCCCTCGGGGCGGTGGCGCCGCTGGACAGCGATAGGACGCTCGCGGGCCTCTGCGCGGGCTGCTTCGAGCGGGGGCAGCTTTCCGGCCTCGACGCGCTCACCCGCGTGTCGTTGTCCCGGCTCGACCACGTGATCCACCGGGCCGACGCGCGGCAGCTCGGCCTGCTCGCCCTCCAGCTCGAGCGGCGGCGGCAGGCCGTCCTCGCCCGGCTCGGCCCTCACGCGCTGGCCGCCGCCGGCCTCGCGCCGCGCTGACGGACGTGGGCGAGTGGCCTCCTCGCCGCCCAGTGCCGGCGCACCGCTGCGCACGGCCTGGGCAACCGGTCGCGCCATCCGCGCCGCTCGACGAGCCCGGCCCGCCACGGACCTCGTGGCATCAACGCTTTGCCCGCCCGTACGCGACGGCGGCCGCCGGCGGCACGGCGGTTGCTCTAGCCCTCCGCGCATGACGACCCCAACCGCAGCGGTGTTGCCGTATGATCCCCCGGCCCTGCTCAGGCCCCAGGGCTTCCGGCCGGCCGCAGTCCGCGGGAGCACGATGTCTCGCGAGCAGCTCTTCCTCGCGCAGTTGCCGCTGATCGAGCGGGTCGTCGCCTGGGTCTGCGCGCGCCGCTGCCTGCGCGGCGCGGACGCCGAGGACTTCGCCTCCGCGGTCAAGCTCCGGTTCATCGAGAACGACTACGAGGTCCTGAACCGCTTCGAAGGGCGCAGCTCGCTGCCCACCTACGTGACCGCGGTCGTCAACCGCCTCTACCTCGACTTCCAGGCCCAGCGCTTCGGCAAGTGGCGTCCGTCCGCCCAGGCGCGGCGGCTGGGGCCGGTGGCGGTGCGCCTGGAGTCCCTGCTCCACCGGGACGGCCTGACCTTCGAGGAAGCCTACGGTGTGCTGCAGACCGACCTCGGCGTGGCCGAGAGCCGCGACGCGCTGCTCGAGATCAGCCTGAAGCTGCCACGCCGGGTCAGCCGCAAGCACGCGTCCACCGCGGAGCTGGACCTTCCCGATCCGGCGGCGGGTCCGTCGCCCGCGGAGCAGGCGGAGCGCCAGGTGGTGGCGGAGCGGACGTTCCGCGCGCTGCGCCGCGCCCTGGGCCGGCTGGCGCCGCGCGACCGCATCGTGCTGCGCCTGCACGTGGAGAGCGGGCTCAGCGTGGCCGACGTGGCGCGTGCGCTCGGCGAAGACCAGAAGGCGCTCTATCGCAAGCGCGACGCGCTGCTCAAGCGCCTGCGCGTGGACCTCGAGGCCGACGGCGTCCACGGCCGCGACGTCCAGGCGCTGCTGGCCACGCTCGACTGGGAGCCGGCGCTCACCGCCACCGCGCCGGCGCGCGCGACGGCGGAAGCGGGGCCGGCCGGCCAGCCGGGAGGAGACGTGAGCACGGATCGGCAGGAAGGTGAGGCGTGACCGGGCAACCGTCGGACCTGGCACGGCCGAGGCCCTGTCCCGACGCGGCGCGGATCGCCGCCCACGCGGACCGACGCCTCACCGGCGACGAGGCGGCCCGGATGGACGAGCACGTCGCCGGCTGCGCGGACTGCTACGAGGTCTTCTCCGAGACCGTGCAGTTCGGCCTGGAGGAGGGGGACGCCGCCGGGGTCAGGCCCGCGGGCGCTGCCGAGGCGGCGCCCGCCGCCGCCGCTCGGCGCCGCGCGTTCGCGCTGGCGAGCCTGGCCACCGCCGCCGTCCTCGTCCTCGCCGCCGGCGTGTGGCTCTCCCGCTCCCGGCCGGACGGCGGCTCGGATTCGCTGGTGGCGGCGCTGGCCGAGGCGATGGGCACGCGCCGTTTCGTGGAGCCTCGCGTCACCGGCGGCTTCCGCCACGGGCGGCTCGTCACGCTGCGCTCCGGCGACGCGCCACAGGGGCTCGACGCGCAATCGCCGGCGGTGCTGGCCGCGGTGGCGCGCATCCGCGAAGAGGCCGAAGGCGACACGTCGCCCGAGGCGCTCGGCGCGCTCGGCGTGACGTATCTGGTATCGGGCGATGCAGGCGCTGCGGTCAAGGCGCTGCAGGCGGCCGTGGCACAGAAGCCCGACGACGCGCGCCTGCTCAGCGACCTCGCGGCCGCCTACCTCGTGAGGGCGGCGCAGGGCGACGAGCCCGCCGACATCCCACAAGCGCTCGAAGCCGCGGAGCGCGCGATCGCGCTCCCGGATGCCCCGGCCGAGGCGTACTTCAATCGCGCCCTGGCGCTCGAGCGGCTGCACCTCCTCGACGCCGCGCGCACGGCGTGGGAGGAGTACCTGCAGCGCGACTCCAGCTCTGGCTGGGCCGACGAGGCGCGCCAGCGTCTGGGGGCCCTGCCCAGGGAGCGCCGGTCGTCGGTCGAGGAAGACCGCGCCCGCGTGCGCGCGGCCCTCGAGGGCGGGCGTGCCGCGGTCGACGCGCTGGCCGAACAGTCTCCGGCGATCCTGCGGGAGCACTGGACCAACGAGCTGCTGCCGGCGTGGGCGGAAGCCCACCTCACCGGCCGCGCCGATGCGCGCACGCAGCGCGAGCGCCTTGCCCTCCTGGGCGATGCGTTGACCCGCGCGACCGGAGACGCGCTCGCAAGCGACACGGCTCGCGCGCTCACGGAGGCGGGCAGGGCGGCCGCCTCGCCGGATCCGGTCCGCGCGCAAGCCGCGGGGTTCCGGGCGCTCCAGGAGGCGCGGCGTCTCCACGACGTCCAGGAGCCCTCCTGCGAGGCCTTTCGCGCCGCGGAGCGCGGGCTGCGCGCCGGGGGAAGCCCCTATGCGCTCTGGCTACGGCAACAGGTCGTCGACACGTGCCTGCTCCGGTCGGACCCGACGTCGGCGCTGGCGATCCTCGACCTGTTGGGCCGGGACGCGAGGGCCGGCCGCTACCTGGAGCTC
>DATBIZ010000300.1:0-3686 GCA_036556645.1 Vicinamibacteria bacterium
GATCCTGCTGGCGCGGGCGCACGCCGCGCGCGGCGAGACCGCGGAGGCCGCGGAGGCGGTGGCCCGGTTGCGCTCCCTGGCCGAGGAGGCGGCCACGCGGGCGATGACCGCCGAGCTGCGGGCCTGCGAGGGCTCGCTGGCGTCGGCGGAGGGAAACCTCGAGGACGCCCGCCGCGCGCTCGAGGACGCGGTGGACCTGTTCGCGCAGGCCCGCAACCCGTACGAGACCGCGCGCACGCGCCTGGCGCTGGCCGAAGCGCTCGACGCGGCGGACCGCGCCGCCCACGCGCGCGAGGAGGCCGCGCGCGCGGCCGAGGCCTTCCGCGCCCTCGGCGCACGCGCGGCGGAGGAGCGGGCGGTGCGCCTGCTGTCCCGCCTCCGCGGGGGTGAGCCGGTTCCCGCGCCCGACACCGGCGGCCTGTCGCCGCGCCAGCTCGACGTGCTGCGGCTGCTCGCTCGTGGCCTCTCGAACCGCGAGATCGGCGCGCAGCTCTTCGTCAGCGAGTTCACGGTCAAGCGGCACGTCGCCGACATCCTGGGCCGGCTCGACCTGCCCACCCGGGCCGCCGCCGCGGCCTGGGCGGTCGAACGCCGCCTCACCTAGCGACTGGTCCGTTCGGACCAATCGGCGCGCCGCCCCGAGATTGGTCCCCTCGGTCGAAGCCGGGCCGCCGCCTTCCTCCGTATCCTCCTGCTGACCGGCGAGTGGGCCGGCCAGAGGAGGGAAGCCGTGAAGAGCGTGGCTCAGGTCGTGGCGGCGGTGGCGGTGGGGGCGGTGGCGGTGGGGGCGGCGGTCTCGGCGAGCCAACGCGCGGCCGGGGCCTCGCCGAGCACGGACGCGCGCGTGGAGCGCGGCCGGTACCTGGTGTCGTCGATCGGCTGCGGCGACTGCCACACACCCAAGAAGATGGGGAAGGACGGCCCGGAGCTGGACCAGAGCCGGCTGTTCGCCGGCCACCCGGAGGACTCGAACCTTCCGCCCGGACCGCCGGCCCAAGGCCCCTGGATCGCGAGCGCATCGTGGGACCTGACCGCCTGGCACGGCCCCTGGGGCACGACCTACGCGATGAACCTCACGCCCGACGAGAACACCGGCATCGGAAGCTGGTCCGAGGAGACGTTCGTGACGGCGCTGAAGACCGGCCGTCACATGGGTGTGTCGCGGCCGATCCTGCCGCCGATGCCGTGGCAGTTCTTCCGCAACCTCACCGAGGAGGACCTCGGCGCGATCTACGCGTACCTGCGTTCGCTGCCGCCGGTCCACAACCGGATCCCGGAGCCGCTGCCCCCGGCCGCGCAGACCGCGTCCCGGTGACCCGCGCTCAGGCCGGGGTGGCCGCCTTGCCGGCCTCGGCCGCCATCGGGCGGGCGACGCCGAGGACCACGCGGACGCGGTGCGTGCCGCCGTCGTCGCGGAGGGGGATCGCCCGCGGGTCCACGGCCGCGCCGTCCAGCTCCGCCTGCCCGACGCCGCGCGATTGCCCGGCCGGGTTCTCGACCGTGATCTCGTACCGGGTGCGGCCGAAGCGCCAGGAGACGGTGTACTCCGGCCACGACGACGGGATGCAGGGATCCACGGACAGCACGGCGCCCTGCCGGCGGATGCCCAGGATGCTCTCGAGCCCGGCGCGGTAGAGCCAGCCGGCGGACCCGGTGTACCAGGACCACCCGCCGCGCCCGCGGTGCGCGGGATGGGCATACACGTCGCCGCACAGCACGTAGGGCTCGGTCTGGTAGCGCGCCACGTCCGCCGTGGTGCGCGTGTGGTTGATCGGGTTGAGCAGGTGGAAGAGCTCCACCGCCTCGTCGCCGTTGCCCTGCCGCGCCACCGCCATCACCACCCACACCGCCGCGTGCGTGTATTGGCCGCCGTTCTCGCGGAGCCCCGGCGGGTAGCCGCGGATGTAGCCGGGATCCTCCGCCGACCGGTCGAAGGGCGGCGTCAGCAGCAGCACCAGGCGCAGGTCGCGGCGGACCAGGTTGGCGCGCACCGCGTCCATCGCCCGCTCGGCGAAGCGCGTGGGCACCGCGCCGGTGAGCACGGCCCACGACTGGGAGAGCGAGTCGATCCGGCACTCCTCGTTCTGCGCGGACCCGAGCGGCGTGCCGTCGTCGAAGTAGCCGCGCCGGTACCACTCGCCGTCCCACGCGCGCTCGAGGGCCGAGGCCAGCCGCCCGGCCTGGCCGCGGTAGCGCTCCGCGCGCGGCGCGTCGCCCCGCGCCTGGCACAGCGCCGCGAACTCGCCGAGCACCTGGTACAGGAAGAAGCCCAGCCACACGCTCTCGCCGCGTCCCTGCCAGCCGACCCGGTTCATGCCGTCGTTCCAGTCGCCGCTGCCGATCAGGGGCAGGCCGTGCGCGCCGGCGGTGACGCCCTTTTCGATCGCGCGCAGGCAGTGCTCGAACAGCGGCGCGCGCTCGGCGGAGACGGTGGTCCGCACGTAGGCCTCCTGCTGCTCCGGCGCGAGCGCCGGGCCCTCCACGAACGGCACCGCCTCGTCGAACACGCCGGTGTCGCCGGTGGCGCGCGCGTACTGCGCGGCGGCGAACGGGAGCCACAGCAGGTCGTCCGAGCAGCGCGTGCGCGAGCCCTGCCCGCCCGGCTCGTGCCACCAGTGCAACACGTCCCCCTCGACGAACTGCCGGGCGGCCGCGCGCAGCAGGTGCTCGCGCGCGAGGTCGGGCCGCGACAGGAGCAGCGCCAGCACGTCCTGGAGCTGGTCGCGGAACCCGAAGGCGCCGCCCGGCTGGTAATAGGCCGAGCGCGCCCAGATGCGGCAGCTCAGGTCCTGGTAGAGCAGCCAGCGGTTCAGCAGGGTGTCGAACGAGTCGTCCGGCGTGTGCACCTGCACGGCGCCCAGCACCGCGTCCCAGTGCGCGGCACCCTCCGCCCGCGCCGCCTCCGCCGCGGGCGGGCTCCCGTAGCGGGCGATCAGCGCGCGCGCTTCCGCGTGGTCGCGCCCCTGCCCGAGCAGGAAGACCAGCGCGCGCGTCTCGCCGGGCTCGAGGGTGACCGTCACCTGCAGCGCGGCGCAGGCGTCGAGCCCGGCGCCGAACCGGCCGTCCAGCGCGCGGTGCGCGAGGGCGGCCGGCTGCGCCAGCGACCGGTTCCGGCCCACGAACGCGGCGCGGTCTCCGCTGGCCGACCGCGGCGGCGCGCTCGCGTGCGCGAAGGCGACGCGGCCGGCGTACGCCTGGTTGTACCGGTTGCGGGCCAGCACCGCGCCCGTCTCCGCGTCGCGCTCGGTGACCACGTGCGCCCGGTGCCCGGCGCGCGGCGGCCCCAGCCACCACTCGCTGTAGGCGAACACGCTCAGGGTGCGGGGGCGGTCGTCGCGGTTGGTGAGGCGGAGCACGGAGAGCTTGACCGGGTCGGCGGCCGCCACGAAGACCTCGAGCTCGTGGGCGATCCCGTGCGCCGCGCGCAGGAACCGCGTCACGCCCGCGCCGTGGCGGATGACGAAGCGGCCGCTCTCTCGCGTGCGGGGCAGCGGACCGGGCGTCGGACACCAGGCCAGGCCCGTCTCCTCGTCGCGGAGGAAGATCGCCTCGCCGGTCGCCTCGGTGACGGGATCGTTCGCGTGCGGCGTGAGGCGGTTCTCGCGGCTGTTCTCGGACCACGTGTACGCGCTGCCCGAGGCGGTCACCACCGTCCCGAACGTCGGGTTGGCGATCACGTTCGCCCA
>DATBIZ010000301.1:0-4570 GCA_036556645.1 Vicinamibacteria bacterium
GGGCATGGCGGAAAGCTAGTCTCGGGCCGCGGTGCGTGTCAACGCGGCGCGGTCACCGCACGAGCATCGCATCGCCGTACGAGTAGAACCGGTAACGCTCGCGCACCGCCTCCGCGTAGGCGCGAAGCACCCGGTCGCGGCCCGCGAACGCGCTGACCAGGAGCAGGAGCGACGAACGGGGCAGGTGGAAGTTCGTGATCAGCGCGTCCACCACGGAGAACGCGAAGCCGGGGGTGATGGTCAGCGCGGTCTCGCCCTCTCCCGCCCGCACGGTGCCGCCGGGGGCCGCCGCCGTCTCCAGCACGCGCGTGGTGGTGGTGCCGACCGCGACCACGCGCCCTCCGCGCGCGCGCGCCGCCGCGATCGCCCCCGCGGCCTCGTCCGGCACCACGTAGGGCTCGGGCGGGAGCGCGTGCTCGGCGACGTCCTCGACCTGGACCGGCCGGAACGTGCCCGGCCCCACGTGCAGGATCACCTCGGTCCGTGCGATCCCGCGCTCCGCCAGCGCGGACAGCAGCTCCGGCGTGAAGTGCAGCCCGGCGGTCGGCGCGGCCACGCTGCCCGGCTCGCGGGCGAAGACCGTCTGATAGCGCCCGCGGTCCTCCGGGCGGTCCTCGCGCCGGATGTAGGGGGGCAGCGGCACGTGGCCGGCTCGCTCGAGCGCGGCGGCGACCAGGCCGTCCGCGGCGTGCAGGCGGACGAGCCGGCGGCCGTCGGGAAGCGGCGCGTCGGGCGTGATCTCCACCTCGAGGGTGTGGTCCACGCGCACCCGCGCGCGCGGCGGGAGCCGCCGGCCCGGCCGCACCAGGGCTTCCCAGAGGTCCCCGCCCCGGTCGCGCAGGAGCAGCACCTCGGCGCGGCCGCCGCCCGCGCGCGTGCCCAGCAAGCGCGCGGGCCGGACCCGGCTCCGGTTCACCACGAGGAGGTCGCCCGGGCGCAGCAGTTCGGGAAGCTCGCGGAAGCGGCGGTGCTCGGGCGCGCCGCGGCGCCGGTCCAGCACCAGCAGCCGCGAGGCGTCGCGCCGCGCGAGCGGCTCCTGCGCGATCAGCTCGGGAGGAAGGTCGTAATCGAAGTCGGAGAGGTGCACGGACGCCGGCTCAAAACAGCTTCTTCTGGCCGGGGCCGCCCTCGGGGATCATCCGCCCGAAGTGCTCGTACGCGCGCCGGGTGGCGGTGCGGCCGCGCGGGGTGCGGTCGAGGAACCCGATCTGCAGCAGGTAGGGCTCGTACATGTCCTCGATGGCGTCCGGGTCCTCGCTGATCGCGGCCGCGATCGCGTTCACGCCGACCGGGCCCCCGCCGAACTTGTCGATGATCGTGAGCAGCAGCTTGCGGTCCACCTCGTCGAACCCGTGCTCGTCCACCTCGAGCAGCGCGAGACCGTCCTCGGCCACCGCGGCGGTGATCGCGCCCTGCGCGCGCACCTGGGCGTAGTCGCGCACGCGCCGGAGCAGCCGGTTGGCGATGCGCGGCGTCCCTCGGCTGCGGCGCGCGATCTCGCTGGTGCCCGCGGGGTCGATCGGCACGCCGAGGATGCCGGCGGAACGCGCCACGATGAACTCGAGGTCGGCCTGGGAGTAGAAGTCGAGCCGGTGCACGATGCCGAAGCGGCTGCGCAGGGGCGCGGTCAGGAGGCCGGCGCGGGTGGTGGCCGCCACCAGGGTGAACGGCTTGAGCGGGATCTTCATCGAGCGCGCGCCGGGTCCGCTGCCGATCATCAGGTCGAGCGTGAAGTCCTCGAGCGCGGGGTAGAGGATCTCCTCCACCTTGGCGTCGAGCCGGTGGATCTCGTCGATGAACAGCACCTCGCGCGGCTCGAGCGCGGTGAGGATCGCGGCCAGGTCGCCGGCCCTCTCGATGATCGGGCCGGCGGTGGCCTTGATCGGCACGCCCAGCTCGGCCGCGATCACGTGGGCGAGGCTGGTCTTCCCCACGCCGGGCGGCCCGAAGAGCAGCACGTGGTCGAGGGCGTCGCCGCGGCTGGTGGCGGCCTCGATCGCCACCTGCAGGTTGCGCACGACCTGCGGCTGCCCGACGTACTCCGCGAGCCGCCGCGGCCGCAGCGACTGGTCGAAGCCGGCGTCGTCCGCGAGCGGCCGGCCGGAGACGAGGCGCGCCTCGGCCATGCCTCAGCGCCCCGAGAGCACGCGCAGCGCGCGCCGCAGAAGGTCCTCGAACGGCGCGGCGCCGTCGTCGCGGACCGCCCGCTCCGCCCCTTTCTCCGCCTCCGCCCGCGAATAGCCCAGGTTGACCAGCGTGGAGGCGAGGTCTTCCTTGAGGCCGCCGGAAGGCGCGGCGTCGGGCGCCTCGGCCGAGGCCGCGAGCCTGGGCATCTTGTCCTTCAGCTCGACGACCAGGCGCTCTGCCGTCTTCCTGCCCACGCCGGGGATGCGGGTCAGCCGCGCCACGTCGGAGGCGCGCAGCGCGTCGGCCAGCTCGCCGGCCTCGATCCCGGAGAGGATGTTCACCGCGAGCTTGGGGCCGACGCCCGCCACCTCGATCAGCCGCTCGAACAGCGCCTGCTCCCCGCGGGTGAAGAAGCCGAAGAGCGCGAGGGTGTCCTCGCGCACGTGTGTGTGGACGAGCAGGCGCACCGGCTCGCCTTCGCCGCCGAGGCGGTAGAACGTGGAGACCGGGATCAGCACGCGGTATCCGACGCCGGCGACGTCCACCACGACCTCCTGCGGGCTCTTGCGCAGGATCTCGCCGCGCAGGTGCGCGATCATCGCGTCACCGCGGTCGGCGCGCGGCGCGCAGCAGCGCGGCCGGCGCGCCGGTCAGGTGCGCCTGGCAGACGGCGACCGCCAGCGCGTCGGCCGCGTCTCCCGGCTCGCCCCCGCCCGGCAGGTCGAGCAGGCGGGCGACCATCATGGCGACCTGCGTCTTCTCGGCGCGGCCGAAGCCGGTGACCTGGACCTTCACCGTGGCCGGCGGGAATTCGTGGATGGGAAGGCCGGCCTGGGCGCCCGCCAGCAGGATCACCCCGCGGACGTGGCCGAGCACGAGGGCGGTGCGGGTGTTGGCGGCGTGGAAGCAATCCTCGACCGCGATCGCCTGCGGCCGCAGCCGCGCGATCAGGGCCTGGACGCCGTCGTGGATGTGGCGCAGGCGGTCGTGCAAGGGGGCGCGGGGCGGCGGCACGAGCACGCCCTTCTCGACGAGCCGGTGCCGCCGCCCGTCGGTCGCGATGGCGCCATAGCCGGTGCGGATGGACCCGGGATCGACGCCGAGGATGATCATTGCCGCGCGGCGCGAGTGTAGCAGCCTCGAGCGGGCGCGCGGGTCCGGGGAGATGGCGTCATCGCGGGGGAATCGCTCGGGCCGATGGCCCGGCGGCGACGATAGCCCTCGCGCCTCGCCCCGCGCCCCCAATTCGCGGCCGGCCCCCGCGCTGCGCGCGGCGCCGTCCGCTAGCGCTGGCTTAGCTGGCCGCGGCGGCGGCCTCCAGCTCCTTGTCCGAGATGTCGAAGTTGGACCAGACGTTCTGCACGTCGTCCTGGTCTTCCAGGGCCTCGATCAGCTTCAGCATCTGCTGCGCCTTGGCCCCTTCGAGGGTGATGGTGTTCTCGGCGTACTTGCCGATCTGCGCCTCGTCGGGGGTGAGGCCGGCCTTCTTGATGGCCTCGAGCACGGCCTCGTAGGACCCCTGCGGCGTGTAGACCTCCCAGAGCTCGCCTTCGCCCACGATGTCGTCGGCGCCCGCGTCGAGCGCGATCTCCATGAGCTTGTCCTCGCTCACCTTCTCCTTGGCCAGCGAGATGTAGCCGCGCGGCTTGAACATGTACGAGACGCTGCCCGCGCCCCCGAGGTTGCCGCCGTTCTTGGTGAAGACGTGGCGGATCTCGGACACCGTGCGGTTGCGGTTGTCGGTGGTGCCCTCGACCAGGATGGCGACGCCGCCCGGGCCGTAGCCCTCCAGCGTCAGCTCCTCGTACGACGCGCCCTCGAGCTCGCCCGTGCCCTTCTGAATCGCGCGCTTGATGTTGTCGGCGGGCATGTTCACGGCCTTGGCCTTGTCGACGGCGGTGCGCAGCCGAGGGTTCGCGTTGGGGTCACCCCCGCCCAGCCGGGCCGCGATGGACATCTCGCGGATGATCTTGGTGAAGATCTTGCCGCGCTTGGCGTCGAGCGCGCCCTTCTTGTGCTTGATGGAGTGCCACTTGGAATGTCCCGACATGCCCCGTCTCCCGCGCTAAGGAGGCCGCGCGGACGCCTGGCGCGCGCGTGCCCTTGGAAAGGCCGAGTCTAGCACACAAAAAAATAGCCTCGACGGGGGCTGCCCGTCGAGGCTCGGAAGAAAAACCCCGGCAACGTCCTACTCTCCCACCAGGTTGCCCTGACAGTACCATCGGCGCTGGAGGGCTTAACGGCCGTGTTCGGAATGGGAACGGGTGTGACCCCTCCGCCATGGTCACCGGGGTGAACTTGTCAAGGAAATGGCTCGACAACCGAAGATCCTGATTGGCAAAGACGCGCGGCGATGCCGCTACAGTGCGAGCACTGTAAACGTAATGGTCAAGCCTCACGACCGATTAGTACCCGTTAGCTGAAAGCATTACTGCTCTTGCAC
>DATBIZ010000302.1:0-1779 GCA_036556645.1 Vicinamibacteria bacterium
CGGCGGCCGTGGGCGTCACCCTGGTCACCAGCCTGCCGAACGTCTATCGGGCCACCGCGACCGTGCTGGTGGAAGAGCCGCGCGTGGAGGCGGCGGTGGCCGCGGAGCTCGACCGGCGGCTGCAGATGATCAGCCAGGAGATCCTGAGCCGCGCGCGGCTCGAGGCGATCATCCACCGCTTCTCGCTCTACCCGCGCATGCGGTCCTGGGCCTCCGCGGACGAGCTGGTGGCCCGCATGCGGCGCGACGTCCACACGCGCTTCGAGGCGTCCACGCTGGCCACCGGCGCCGGAGGCACGCTCACGGTCGCGGTGGGCTATCGCGGCACCGACCCGGTCACGGTGGCGGGGGTGGCCAACGCGCTGGCCGACCTGTACGTCGAGGAGGACCGCCGGCTGCGTGCGCAGCGGGCCAGCGGCACGGTGCAGGTGCTGGAGGCGCAGCTCCAGGAGCTGAAGCAGACGCTGGCGGCGCAGGAGAGCGAGGTGGCCTCCTTCCAGGAGCGCCACGTCGGCGAGCTTCCGCAGCAGTCCGATGCGAACCTGGCCGCGCTGGAGCAGCTGCACGCCGACCTGCGCGCGGTCAGCGAGGAGCGCATGCGCGCGCTGGACCGCCGCAACGAGCTGCTGCGGCGGCTGTCCGAGCTCGAGGCCGAGGGCGCGCCCGCGGCGCCGGCGGCGCGCGCGCAGAGCCGCCTGGAGAAGCTGCAGGACGAGCTCCGCGACCTGCGCCGGCGGTACAGCGACCGCTACCCCGACGTCGTGCGGGTGAAGGCCGAGATCGCGGCGCTGGCCGACGACCCCGCGGCCGCCCAGGCCCCGGCCGAGGCGCCGCCGCCGCCCGACCGCTCGGGCGCGGGCGCCCGCCTGAAGGACTCCCTGGCCGAGGTCGAGCGCCAGGTCGAGGCCTTCCGCGCCGACGAGGCCCGCCTGCGCGCCGGGGTCTCCGGGTACATCCAGCGGCTCGAGAACGTGCCGCGCCGCCAGCGCGCGCTGCAGGAGATCTCCCGCGACTACGAGAGCACGCGCGAGCTGTACGACTCGCTGCGCAAGCGCTACGAGCAGGCGCTGCTCGAGGAGGGCACCCAGGCCACGGCCGGCGGCCCGCGCTTCCGCATCCTCGACGCGGCGCTGGTGCCGACCGGGCCCGCCGCGCCGAACCGGATGCTGCTGCTGGCGTTCGCCCTGCTCGCCGCCCTCGGCGCGGCCGCCGGCGCCGCGCTCGCCGCGGAGCAGATGGACACCTCCTTCAAGAGCGCGGACGAGGTGCGCGCGTTCGCGGGCGTGCCGGTGCTGGTCACCATCCCGCGCATGGACTGCGCGGCCGACCGCCGGTCGCGGCGCTTCCGTTTCTGCGCCGCCGCGCTGGCGGTGGTGCTCGGCGCGGGCGCGCTCGCCTACGCCTCGCGCGAGTTCGCGCGCGACAACGACGCGCTGGTCGCCATCGTGGCGCGAGGACGCTCCTGAGCGGCCCCATGCATCGCGGATCCAGCCTCCGAGCCTGGACGGCGGCACCCCCCACCCCGGCGCCGGTGGACGAAGCGGCGCTCCCGGCCGTGTCCCGCCTCGACCCCGCGCCGCCCGCGGGCGCGCGCGCGGACGACCCGCGCGTGCCGGCCGCCGCCCTGCGCGTGGACGAGCGGCTGGTCACCGTCCGCGCGCCGCGCTCCTTCGAAGCGGAGCAGTACCGCGTGCTGCGCCACTTCCTGCAGGGGACGGGCGCGGAGCGGTCGCAGGTGATCGCGGTGAGCAGCCCGGCGGCCGGCGAGGGCAAGACCAC
>DATBIZ010000303.1:0-6950 GCA_036556645.1 Vicinamibacteria bacterium
CGCGGAGAGGTTCAGGTTCACGCGCAGGTCCGGCAGCGCCCCGCGCTGCCAGGCCGCGGCGTCGCGGAAGCACGCGCGCATGGCCCAGACCTCGAGCGCGAAGATCACCGGGCTGCGCTCGGCGGCGGCCAGCAGCTCCCCGAGGTCGTCCGCCTCCTCGTCGGGCCGGCGCCAGCGCAGGAGCGCCTCCGCGGTCATCGGCTCCCGGTCCCGCGCCCGGAAGATCGGCTGGTAGAGCAGGGTCAACCGGTCCTGCGCCAGCGCCTCCTTCAAGCGCCGGACGGACTCGCGCTTGCGGACGTGACGCGGAACCGGGCTGCGGCGCTCGCCGGCGGCGGGACGGACCGTCACGAGATCGGGCCGTCGAGCAGGCGGCACCTCCGCCCTGCCAGCATCGCACGGCCACGGGATGTTATGGTGCGGGACCCCCTCGTCCCGCTTCTGCCGCACAATGGAAAAAAGGATGGGAAGACGATGACGTCAAGGAACATCACGCTCGCGCTCGCCACCCTGGCGGCCTCCGCCTCGGCGCCGGCGGCCGAGCAGCCGCGGCGCCCCGGCGCAAGGGTCACCGTGGTGGCCGGCCCGCGCTACAAGGCGGGACCGCTCCACCGGTTCTTCCTCGGCAGCGACTACCGGCAGACGTGGACGATGCCGGTGCAGGTGGAGGTGCTCGACATCCACACCTACGCCGGGGGCCTCAAGCCGGAGAAACGTGGCGGCGGGATGCAGACGGTCTCCCTGGGGTTCGAAGCTCCGGACGGCCGCGAGTTCCGCTTCCGCTCGGTGGACAAGGACCCGAGCGCCACGCTGCCCGAGGCGCTGCGCGACACCGCGGCCGAGTGGGTGGTGCAGGACCAGATCCGCGCCTCCTACCCGGTGGGGCCGCTGGTGGTGGACGAGCTGGCGCGGGCGGCCGGCGTGCTGCACGTCGAGCACTCGCTGTTCGTGCTGCCCGACGACCCGGCGCTGGGCGAGTTCGGGCAGTACAAGGGCCTGCTCGGCATCCTGGAGGAGAACCCCGATCCCGATGCGCCGCTGCCGCCGGGCTTCGAGGGCGCGAAGGAGATCGTCGAGACGCTGGACCTGGTGAAGCGGCTGGACGCCGACCCGCGGCAGCGCATCGACGACCGCGCCTTCCTGAAGGCGCGGCTGTTCGACATGCTGGTCGGAGACTGGGACCGCCACCAGGCGCAGTGGGAGTGGGTCAGCAAGGGCGAGGGGACGCCCTGGCTGCCCTTCCCCACCGACCGCGACATGGCGTTCGCCGATTACGACGGCCTGCTCCTGTCGTTCGCGCGCGCGGCGCACCCGGTGCTCGTGGTGTACGAGAACGACTATCCGCGCATCCTGGGCCTGGCCTGGAACTCGCGCGAGGTGGACCGCCGGTTCCTCTCGCGCCTCGACCGCGCCGCCTTCCGCGAGGTGGCGGCCGAGCTGCAGCGCGAGGTCACCGACGAGGTGATCGCGCGGGCGGTGCACCGCCTGCCTGCGGAGTACCTGAAGCTCGACGGCGGGTACCTGACCGACGCGCTCGAGAGCCGGCGCCAGGGGCTGCCCGCGGCGGCCGACAAGTTCTACCAGCTGCTCGCCCGCGAGGTGGAGATCCACCTCACCGACGCCTCCGAGGTGGTCGAGGTGGACCGCGCGGAGCGCGGCGACAGCGTGGAGGTCCGCGTCAGCGCCGGCGGCGGCGAGCCGTACTACCGCCGGCGGTTCCTGGAGGGCGAGACCGGCGAGGTGCGGGTCTACGCGCGCGGCGGAGACGACCGCCTGACCTCGCGCGGCACCGGCGCCGGCGGCATCCAGGTCAGGTTCGTGGGCGGGCCCGGCGACGACACCATCGACGACTCGCGCGGCGGCCGCACGCACTTCTTCGACCACCAGGGCCAGAACCACATCGTGGAGGGGCCGGGGACGAAGGAGAGCGACAAGCCGTACGAGCACCCGAAGGACCGGCGCGGGTACCTGATGGTGGACTGGGGCTCGCGCCGGCAGTGGATGCCGTACGTCAGCGCGGGCGGCGACATCGGCGTGCTGGCCGGCGCGCAGGTGGAGCTCCTCGACTACGGCTTCCGCAAGCACCCCTGGGCCTCGCGCCAGGTGCTGCGCGCCGGCTACGCGTTCGGCGTGCAGGGGTTCCGCGCCGAATACGACGGCCAGTGGCAGCACACGAACTCGCGCAAGCGGCAGGGCCTGTTCGCGCGCGCCTCGAACGTGGAGATCGTGCGCTTCCACGGCTTCGGCAACCAGACCACGGCCGACGGGCCGAACGACTTCTACAAGTCGCAGGTCACGCAGTACCTCCTGCAGCCCGCGTTCCGGTTCGGCCTGGACAAGGTGGACCTGTGGATCGGCCCGCGGGTCCAGTACCAGCAATCCGACGCCGACCCCGGCACGTTCCTCGGGCTCGCGCGGCCCTACGGCATCGGGGACTTCGGCCAGGCCGGGCTCAACCTCCGCTTCGCCGTGGACGGCCGCAACCGCAGGGCGGCCGCGACCACCGGCGGGCGGATCGCCCTGGAAGGCAACTACTACCCGCAGGTGTGGGACGTGGACGAGCAGTTCGGCGAGGTCCACGGGGACGTGTCCGCCCACCTCTACTTCGTCCACCTGCGCGTCGGGGGGAAGAAGGTGTGGGGGCGGTTCCCCTTCCACGAGGCCGCGTTCCTGGGCGGCCCCGACACCGTGCGCGCGCTACGGCGCCAGCGCTACGCGGGCGACGCGATGGCCTTCGGCAACGCCGAGGTGCGGGCCCCGCTCGGCGAGTTCCAGATCCTGATCCCCATCCGCTTCGGCGTGCTCGGGCTGGCCGATGCCGGCCGCGTGTGGCTCGAGGGCGAGTCCTCCGACCGCTGGCACAAGGGGTACGGGGGCGGCGTCTGGCTCATGTTCCTGCGGCCGGAGAACTCCATCAGCGTCACCGCCGCGCGCAACCCCGATGCCGCCGGCGCGGACCGCGGCTGGCGGGTGTACTTCCACGCGGGGTTCGCCTTCTAGCTCAGTGCCCGCGCGCGCCGGCCGAGCCGGCCAGCGAGGCGACGTAGTCGCGCAGCAGGGCGCGGTCGCCGTCGGGCATGTCCACGAAGCGGATGCCGGCGCCACGGCTGCCGTGCGGCGCTTCCTTGGCCAGGTCGTGGTTCCACACCACCCGCCCCACCGCCTTGAT
The DNA here is from genome assembly GCA_036556645.1 of Vicinamibacteria bacterium. Lineage (GTDB taxonomy): Bacteria > Acidobacteriota > Vicinamibacteria > Fen-336 > Fen-336 > DATKEG01. The sequence goes on from DATBIZ010000303.1 coordinate 3,170, forward strand.
CGGGACGCCGGTGGGCAGGGTCAGGATCAGGTCCACCTCGGCGTCGAGCGGCAGCGGCTTGTCGGACTTCACGAACACGCCACCCTCGCTGAGGTTCAGGACGTAGCTCGAGGTGACCAGGTCGATGGTGGAGAAGTCCACCCAGATCTCCACCTCGTAGCGCGGATACCGGCGCGTCACATCGCCCGAAGGATCGGCCATCGGCGCACGCTCTCCTGGCACGAGGGACTCCGGAAGTATGGGCTAGACTGCGCCGCGTGACAACGGGCGGCGCCGTGGGCTGGGGCCTCGTCGGCTGCGGCGACATCGCCGCCAAACGCGTGGCCGCGGCGCTGCGCGACGCGCCGCACAGCGCGCTGGTCACGGTGGCGCGCGCGCGGGCCGAGCTGGCCGAGAGCTTCGCGCGCAGCCACGGCGCGCGCCGGTGGCACGCCCACTGGCGCGACGTGCTGCGCGACCCCGAGGTGGACGCCGTCTACCTGGCCACCCCGGTGCGGTTGCACGCGGAGCAGGCGGTGGCGGCCGCGGAGGCCGGCAAACACGTGCTCTGCGAGAAGCCGATGGCGCTCGACGCGGCCGGGTGCGACCGGATGATCGCGGCCGCGCGCGCGCACGCGGTGCGCCTGGGCGTCGCGTACTACCGCCACTACTACCCGGTGGTGGCGCGGCTGCGCCAGCTGCTCGCCACCGGCGTCCTGGGCCGCCCGGTGCTCGCGCAGGCGCAGTGCTTCGAACGCTTCGACACCGCGCCCGACGGGCCGCGGGCCTGGTTCCTGCGGCGCTCGGAGGCGGGCGGGGGGCCGATGATGGACTTCGGCTGCCACCGCATCGAGGTGCTGCTCGACCTGCTCGGGCCGGTGCGCGCGGTGGACGCGTCGCTCTCGAACGTGCTCTTCCGTGAGCGCGACGTCGAGGACACCGGCGTGGCCCGTCTCTCCTTCGCGAGCGGCGCGGAGGCGGTGGTCACCGCGACGCACGCCGCCGCCGAGCGGCGCGACAGCTTCGAGGTGGTGGGCAGCGAGGGCTCCGCGCACGCGCCCGTGCTGAACGACGGCCTGCTGCGCGTGGTCACGCGCGACGGCACGCACGAGGAGCGGCACCCTCCGCACGCGAACCTGCACCAGCCGCTGGTCGAGGACTTCGTGCGCGCCGTGCGCGAGGGCCGTGAGCCGCAGGTGGGCGGCGCCGTCGGCCGCGACGTCTCGATCGTGCTGGACGCGATCTACGGCCGCGCGCCGCGGGGCGAGAAGCAAACCAGCTTGCGCTGATCCGCGGAGCCGATACACTCTTCCGCACCGCACAGACATCCAACTTCCTGGACGCCATCGGCCGCCGCTCAGCGCGCGTCGATCCCTCTCCGCGGAGCAACTCAAGGAGGAGAACCGTGAATCGAGGCAGCAGACTGTGGCGGGCCGCCCTCGCGCTCGCCCTGACCGTATCGGCGCCGCTCTGGTCGCCCGCGCAGGAGCCGGACGACGCCACGCGCCGGGCCCGCGCCCGCGAGGAGTGGTACCACGAGTCCTACCAGGCTCCGGCGCGCGACAAGCGCACCCGCAAGGGCGGCCCCTGGTCGGCGGAGTACCGCCGGTTCGTGCTCGACGCCGCGGCCCGCGAGCGCGCGAAGTGGGGCGCGCTGATCCCCGGCAACCCGGACGCGGCCACGGTGGCGGAGCCGGAGGCGGCGGTCGCGGCCAGCGGGACGAACTGGGTGAGCCTGGGCCCGACCAAGGCCGACTTCCTCTACAACTTCGTCACCCTGAACGTCACGGACACGGGCCGCGTGCGCAGCTTCGTCACGCACCCGAGCGACCCGAACGTGCTCCTCGTCGCCTTCTCGGGCGGCGGGGTGTGGAAGACGGCCGACGGCGGCGTGTCCTGGCGCTCGCTGACCGAGAGCCTGGGCAGCCTCTCCATCGGCTGGCTGGCCGCCGACCCGGGCAACTCGAACGTGCTCTATCTCGGCCTCGGTGACCCGTTCGACGGCACCGGGATCGGGCTGGTGAAGTCCACCGACGGCGGCCATGGCTGGTCGAAGCCGGTGTTCCTGGGAGACTCGCAGGTGACGACGCAGGTGATGGTCGCGCCCGCGGACAGCAAGGTCGTCCTCGCCACGACCGACCGCGGGCTCTTCCGCTCGGTCAACGCGGGTGCCACCTTCAAGCCGGTCGCGCTGCCGACCGGCCGCCCCGAGGTCCCGTATGGCTGGTCCATCGAGTGGACGGGCGGCAGCAGCTTCGTGGTCGCGGCCGAGGCCGACCCGTTCGCGCTCAGCGGCACCACCGACGGGATGATCTTCGTGAGCGCGAACAACGGCGCGAGCTGGACGCGCGCCGCGGGCGTCGCCGCCCCCGGCGGTGTCGGCCGCATCACCGTGGCCGCCGCGCCTTCGAACCGCCGGATCGTCTACGCGGTGGCCTCGAACTTCGGCGGCAGCCTGGCCGACTACTTCAAGTCGGTGGACGGCGGCGCCAACTGGACCGCGCTGCGCGCGACGGCCAAGAACGTCCGTTACCAGAACCCGACGCCGAGCACGATGTACCCGGCGCAGCTCTTCAACGGGCAGGGCTGGTACGACCAGATGGCGATCGTGCACCCCGCCAACCCGAACGTCGTGGACTTCGGCGGCGCGCTCCACAACGCGCGTACCACGGACGGCGGGCGGACGTGGCGGATCACCACGGACTGGCTCGGCCAATACGGGCTGCCCTACGTGCACGCCGACACGCACGCCGCGGCCTACGACGCGGCCGGCGCGTTCCTCTTCGGCACCGACGGCGGGATCTTCCGCTCCACCGATGGGGGTGGCACGTTCTCCGACGCGCTCAACGTCGGGATCGTCACGCACCTGATCTACAACCTGGGCTCATCCCCGGCCAGCCCGTCCGCCGTCATCGGGGGCATGCAGGACAACGGCACGCGCGTGCGCTCGGGCGACACCAGCATCTTCAACCAGACGATCGGCGGCGACGGCTTCGGTTGCGACATCCACCCCCGGAACGGAAAGCTGGTGCTGGGCAGCCTGTACAACACGCGCATCCAGAAGAGCAACGACGGCGGGCTGACGTTCGGATCCGCCACCGCCGGGATCTCCGAGGCGGGCACCGGCGCGGCGCCGTTCTTCACCAAGGTGGTGCCGTGGGCAGGCGACGAAAGCGGCAACACCGTCTACACGTTCGTGAACGCGCGGGCGTACAGGTCCACCAACTACGCCCAGAACTGGTCGCCGCTGGGCACGGCCGGCCTGCCGGCGAGCGGGCTCTTCCTGCGCAACATGGGCGTGGCCAAGTCGAACGGCAGCATCCTCGGCCTGGTGGCCAACGGCGGCCGCGTCTTCCTCTCCAACAACGGCGGGGCCTCGTGGTTCGCGCCGGCGCCGCTGCCGAACCACGGGCTCAGCCTGAGCGACGTCTGGTTCGACACCACGGACCCCAACATCGTGTACGTGGCGTCGGTGGCCCCGAGCTTCTCGGTGAACCACCTCTGGAAGTCCACGGACTTCGGCGCGAGCTGGACCACCATCGACGGCGGCGACTTCCCCGCCGGCGTGCCGGTGAACGTGGTGCGCAACGACCCGTCGAACCCCGGCGTGATCTATGCCGGCACCCACCTCGGCGTGTATCGCTCGACGGACCGCGGCGCGAGCTGGACGCGGTTCGGGTCCGGCCTGCCGCTGGTCGAGGTCACCGACCTGTACCTGTCGAGCGACTCGACGCTGATGCGCGCCGCCACCTTCGGCCGCGGCTTCTGGGAGCTCGCTCCCTAGAGCCGCGACGGAGCGCCG
>DATBIZ010000304.1:0-6526 GCA_036556645.1 Vicinamibacteria bacterium
GTCAGGCCGGGTCCACGCAGCGGAACTTGGCGAACACGTACGGGTAGTGGGGCTGGAACCAGTTGCGGAAGCTGCGCCGCACCAGCGTCCGCTCGGTGGCCCAGGACGCGCCGCGCAGCACGAAGTGGGCGCCGTCGAAGAAGTCGCGCGAGTAGCCGGGGTACTCCGCCGTGGGCTGGAAGCCCGGGTACGGCGCGAAGGGCGTGGACGTCCACTCCCAGGCGTTGCCCACCAGCTCGAGCACGCCCTCCGGGGTCGCGCCGGCGGGGTGCGAGCCGACGGGAGCGGGCGACCAGCGCTGGAAGTCGAGGTTCCCGTGGTCCGGCGCGGGCGGCTCGTCGCCCCAGGGATGACGCCGCGACTCCTCGACCGTGCCGTACGCGGCGCGCTCGAACTCCGCCTCGGTGGGAAGCCGCGCGCCGCGCCAGCGCGCGTAGGCGGACGCCTCGGCGAAGCTGACCGTCGCCGGCCACTCCCCCGCGCGCTCGAGCGGCAGCACGTCGAAGAGCGTGCGCAGCGACCAGCCGCGTCCGTCGCGCGACCAGTGGAACGGGTGCTCGACCGCTTGCCGCGCGCGCCAGTCCCACGCCTCGGGCGTCCACAGGCGCGCGTCCCGATAGCCGCCGTCCTCGACGAAGCGCAGGAACTCGGCGTTGCGCACCGGCGCCAGGTCGATACGAAACGCTCCGACGTTCACCTCGTGCGCCGGCGACTCGTTGTCCCAGGCGTAGGGCAGCTCGTCGCGTCCCACGCCGAGCCGCACGCGGCCGCCAGAGAGGCTCGCCTGCCCGCCCACGGGCGCCTGCCGCTCGTACGCGTACTCCACCCCCGCGGGCCGGCGCTTCAGGTCTCCCCCCAGCGCGTGCAGCATGTAGAACAGCGTCTCGTGGTGCATCAGCTCGTGCTCGACCACCAGCGCGATCAGCCGCCGCTCGCGCGCGCGCCGGTCGCGCCCCGCGCCGAGCTCGCCGCGCAGCGCGCTGCGCACGCGGTCGCGATAGGCGAGCACCTCGGCCAGCGACGGCCAGCGCGCCTCGGCCGGCACCGCCGCCTCGTCGAGCGGGTCGATGCCGCGCTCGAACAGGAGGTCGAGCGCGGGCGCGAACGAGGGCAGGCCCCGCAGCCGCTGGCCCAGCTGGCGCCAGGCGAAGGCGGGCAGATGGCCGAGGTAGAAGATGAAGGGCTGGCGCAGCGGGATCGGCCGCGCGCCCCAGGCCTCGAGGCGCAGGAGCGCGAACACGGCGTCCGATCGCTCCCAGGCGCGCTCCAGCCGCCGCAGGCCGGGCTCCTCGGCCACCGGCGCGCCCGTGACGACGGGTTCGGCGCTCACTCTCACAGGATAGGTCACATCGTCCCCGCGACCGGCCTGACGGCCTCGAAAGCCCCCACCGACTCCACCGCGCCGGCACCGCCCACCGCCGGCGCGTCCTCGCGCGCGGCGGCCGGCGCCCTCCGCGACCGCGCCACCAGCACGTAGATCGACGGCACCACGAACAGGGTGAACAGCGTGCCGATGATCATCCCGCTCACGAGCATGATCCCGATGCTGTTGCGCGCGCCGGCTCCCGGGCCGCTGGCCAGCACCAGCGGGAAGTGCCCCACCACGGTGGCGGCCGTGGTCATCAGGATCGGGCGCAGGCGCGTGGAGGCCGCCTCCAGCGCCGCCGCCACCTTCTCCCGCCCGCGCTCCTGCAGGTGGTTGGCGAACTCCACGATCAGGATCCCGTTCTTCGCGATCAGCCCGACCAGGGTGATCAGCCCCACCTGGCTGTAGATGTTGAGGGTGGTGAAGCCGAGGAAGGAGAACAGCAGCGCCCCCGCCACGGCCAGCGGCACCGAGCCGGCCAGGATGATGAACGGGTCGCGGAAGCTCTCGAACTGCGCGGCCAGCACCAGGTAGATCAGGATGGCCGAGAGCAGGAACATGCCGAGGAACTTCCCGCCCTCGGTGCGGAGCTGGCGCGACTCGCCCGCGTAGTCGACCGTGAAGCCGGGGGGCAGGACCTTCCGCGCCTCGTCCTCCAGCACGGTCAAAGCCTGGTCGAGCGAGACGTGCGGCGGGATCACGCCCTGGATGCGCACCGCGTTGAGCTGCTGGAAGCGCTTGAGCTCGCGCGGCTGGGTCGAGGTGCGCAGGGTGGCGAAGGTGGAGAGCGGCACCAGGCGCCCCTCCGGCCCGGTCACGTAGACGTCCGCGAGCTGCTCCGCGGTCAGCCGCTCGGCGCGCTTGACCTGCGGGATGACCTTGTAGCTGCGCCCCTGGATGCTGAAGCGGTTCACGTAGTCGCCGCCGAGCAGCGTCGAGAGGTCGCGGCCGGTCTGGCTCAGGTCCACGCCCTGCGCGCGCACCATGTCGCGGTTGAACACCACCTCCGCCTGCGGCTGGTCGAACTTCAGGTCCGCGTCCGCGAAGATGAACCGGCCGCTGGCGAACGCCTTGCCCACCAGCGCCTGCGCGATCTCCAGGAGCTGGTCGGGCTCCGCGGTCGAGGCGATGACCAGGTCCACCGGGAAGTCGCCGCCGCCGGGCAGCGGCGCCGGCGTCATGGGGATCACCCGCACGCCCGGGATCTGCGAGAGCGGGAGCGACGACTCCATCAAGAGCTGCTCGGCCGTCCTGGTCCGCTCGCTCCAGGGCTTCAGCACCATGCCGCCGAACCCGGCGGTGGGGAACGTGAGCTGGAAGACGCTCTCGGTCTCGGGGAAGCTCCGGTACACGTCGTGCACCTTGGTGGTGAACAGGTTGGTCTGGTCCAGGGTCGCGTTGGCGGAGGCCTGCACCACGCCCATCACCACGCCCTGGTCCTCGGCCGGGGCCAGCTCGCGCTGCGAGAACAGGTAGAAGGGCGGGATCAGCAGCACCACGATCGCCCACAGCGTGAGCACCACCGGCCGGTAGCGCAGCGTGCCGGCCAGCGTGCGGCCGTAGGCGTCGCGCAGGCGGTCGAAGCGGCGGTTGACCCAGCCCGCGAAGCCGCGGTCCGTGTCGCCGGAGCGCAGCAGCTTCGACGACATCATCGGCGACAGCGTCAGCGCGACCACGCCGGACACGATCACCGCCCCGGCCAGGGTGAAGGCGAACTCGCGGAACAGCGAGCCGGTGAGGCCGCCCTGGATGCCCACCGGGGCGTACACCGCGGCCAGCGTGATGGTCATGGCCACCAGCGGCCCCACCAGCTCGCGCGCGGCCACCAGGGCGGCCTGCAGCGGCTTCTTGCCGGAGTGCAGGTGGCGCTCCACGTTCTCCACCATCACGATCGCGTCGTCCACCACCAGGCCTACCGCGAGCACGATGGCGAGCAGGGTGAGCAGGTTGATGGTGAAGCCGGCCGCCATCATCAGGAACACGGCGCCGACCAGCGAGATCGGGATCGCCACCACCGGGATCAGCACCGAGCGCAGCGAGCCGAGGAACAGGAAGATCACCGCCACCACGATCAGCAGCGTCTCGCCCAGCGTCTTCAGCACCTCGTCGATCGCGTCCTGGATGTATTCGGTGGAGTCGTAGGGCACGCCCACGGTCACCCCGGCGGGGAGCTGCCGCTGGATCTCCGGCAGCGCCTCGCGCACGCGCGCGATCACCTCGAGGGAGTTGGCGGTGGGCAGCACCCAGATGCCCATGAAGGTGGCGGACTGGCCGTTGAAGCGCACGTCCTGGTCGTAGTTCTCCGCGCCGAGCACCACGTCGGCCACGTCGCCCAGCCGCACCACCGTGCCCTCCGACTCCTTGACCACCAGGTCGCGGAACTCGTCGGCCGTGCGCAGGTCGGTGTTGGCCACCAGGTTCACGGACACCATCGAGCCCTTGGTGCGGCCCAGCGCGGAGAGGTAGTTGTTGCGCGCGAGCGCGTCGCGCACCTCGGACGGGGTCAGGCCCAGGGCGGCCATCTTGTCCGGCTCGAGCCAGACGCGCATGGCGAAGGTGCGCCCGCCCAGGATGTCGGCGCGCTGCACCCCGCCGACCGCGGAGAGCTTCGGCTGCACCACCCGCGTCAGGTAGTCGGTGAGCTGGTTCTGGTCCAGGTCGCCGGCCGCGAAGCCGATGTACATCGCGGCGAACTGGTTGTCCGCGGTCTCCAGCTCGATGATGGGGGCCTCCGCCTCCGGCGGCAGGTCGTTGCGCACCTGGGCCACCTTGGCCTGCACCTGGGTCAGGGCCGCGCTGGTGTCGTAGTTCAGCTTCAGGTGCACGGTGATCGTGCTGAGCCCCTGCGCGGAGGACGACTCCAGGTAGTCGATGCCGTCCGCGCTGGCGATCACCCGCTCGAGCGGCGTGGTGATGAAGCCGCGCACGAGGTCGGCGTTGGCTCCGATGTAGGCGGTGGTCACCCGGATCACCGCGATGTCGCTGCGCGGGTACTGGCGCACGCTGAGCGAGCGGATCGACTGCAGCCCCGCGATCAGGATCACCAGGTTGACGACGACGGCGAGGACCGGCCGTTTGACGAAGATGTCGGTCAGCTTCATACGGGTTCCTTTGGCCTCGTGGGATCCGGGATCAGTTGTCCGCGGGCCGCGGCGCGGGATCGTCGCCGGGACGCACGTCGTTGTTCACGTGCACCGCCGCCCCGCCGCGCAGCTTGAACACGCCGGAGGTGACGACCTCCTCGCCCGGCTTCACCCCGGAGACGACCGCCACCTGGTCGCCGCGCGTGCCGCCGAGCTTGACGATCTGCTGGCGCACGCCGCGGTAGCTCTCGCCGTTGGGCCCCTTGAGCGGCTCGACCACGAACACCGAGTCGCCGTAGGGCGCGTAGCTGACCGCGGAGGCGGGCAGCGAGACCACGCGCGTGGCCGCCCCCAGGGTCACCTCCGCCTGCACGAACATGCCCGGGCGCAGGCGGCCGTCGGGGTTGGGCAGGGTGGCCTGCACCTGCACGTTGCGCGTGGCTTCGTCCACCACCGAGTCGAGCGCGGTGATGCGGCCGGTGAACGGCCCGCCCGCGATCCCGTCCGCGGTGACCCGCACCTCGCTGCCGACCCGGAGCCGCGAGACCTCCTGCTGCGGCAGCGAGAAGTTCACGTACACGGGCCGCAGCGCCTGCAGCGCGACGATCGCGGACCCGCCGCCGAGGTATTGGCCGAGGTTGACCTGCCGGAGGCCCAGGATGCCGCCGAACGGCGCGCGGATCGTCTTGCGGGCGATGGTGGCCTGGATCTCGCCCACCCGCGCCGCGGACTGCGCCTGCTCGGCCGCCACCCGGTCGTATTCGGCCTGGGAGATGACGCCTTCCTCCCGCAGGCCCCGCGCCCGCTCGAGGTTCGCGTTCGCCAGCGTGCGCTGCGCCTCCGCGGCCGCGAGCTGCGCGCGCTCCTGGCGGGTGTCCAGGCGGAGCAGCACCTCGCCCTTCTGGACCATGCGGCCGGAGTCGAACGAGATGTCCTCGACGATCCCGGGCAGGTCCGCGCTGACCGTCACGCCCTGCACGGCGGTGACGCTGCCGATGGCGGGGAGCGTGGCCGGCCAATGCTCGTCCTTCGCGATCGTGGTGGTGACCGCCTCCGGCGGCGGCTGGAACGAGGCCGCCTGCGCCATGCCGGCCTGGATCTGACGGAACTTCACGGTACCGATCGCGGCCACGAAGACGACCACGGCCGCGAGCATCAGGACCATCCGCTTTGCCATGTGGGAAGTGCCTCCGACAGGGCTAGACGGTTCAGGGATGAACTATGATCCGTAAAAAAGGGTCAACTTTCGGGCTGGAGGACCGAGAGCAGCCGCCGCAGCGTCTCGCGCTGCGACTGCGGGAACAGATCCCGCTCCACGCGCGCAAGTGCTTCCACCGCTGCGTCGTGGCGGGCCCGCCCCTCACCGGTGATCGCCGCGAGCACCAGCCGGCGGTCGTGGGGATCGTTCACGCGCACCACGAGTTTGTCGGCCTCCAGACGATCCACGAGCTGCGTGATGTTCGAGCGCACGCACGAGGAGTGCTCGGCCAGCGTGCTGAGCGCGAGGGGCTCGCCGGCGGACACGAGCCGGGAGAGCACGCGGAACTTCGCCAGCGAGAGGCCCATCGGGGAGAGTGCGGCTTCGAGGCGCGAGGCGATCGCGCCCAGCGCGCCCATCACCTGGAACGGAAGCGGGGTCGCCTCCGTTTTGTTCATGACTGTACTATAGAGCCCGTGCGGCCGCCGGTCAAGGTCGCCTCAGGCGAGCCGCCGCGCGCGCTCGTAGAGCTCCACGTATTGGGCGGCTGATCGTTCCCAGCCGAAGTCGCGCGCCATCCCGCGCCGCACCAGCCGCCGCCAGCGCGGTCCGTCCTGCTTCGCCGCGAGCGCGCGGTCGATCGCGTCCACCAGCGCGGCGGGCGTGGCCGGCCCGAAACGAAAGCCGGTGCCGTCGTCCAGCGCCGGGTCGTAATCCTCCACGGTGTCCACGAGCCCGCCCGTCGCGCGCACGATGGGCACGGTCCCGTAGCGGAGGCTGTACATCTGGGTCAGCCCGCAAGGCTCCGTGCGCGACGGCATCAGGAAGACGTCGGCGCCCGCCTCGACCTGGTGCGCGAGCGCGGTGTCGTAGCTGAAG
>DATBIZ010000305.1:0-8172 GCA_036556645.1 Vicinamibacteria bacterium
GACACCGCGCTCAACGCCGCGCTGGCGCGGCTGGGCAAGAAGGGCTCGGCCAAGGGCATGGTGGTCACGGGCGGCGACGTGCGCAGGCACCGCCGCCTCTTCCTCGCCTATTCCGCGATCTACCCGGCGGTGTGGGCCGTGTCGCGCCTCGACCACCTGCTGCCCTGGTCTTCCGGTTACATGCTGATCGCCTCCGCCACCAGGGCGGGGCGCTGAAGGGGCTGCGGTATCATCGCCGCTTGACCGACACCGCGCAGAGCGCGCCACCGGACCCGCTGCGGGTCGGGCGCTACCAGGTCATCGAGGAGATCGGCGACGGGGCCATGGGCCGCGTGTGGCGCGGCTTCGACCCCGAGCTGTCGCGGCCGGTCGCCATCAAGACCGTCAAGTCCGAGTACCTGACGCGCGAGACGCGCGAGGAATACCTCCACCGCTTCCGCCGCGAGGCGCGGGCCGCCGGCCTCCTCTCCCACCCCAACATCGTGCGCATCTTCGACGTGGGCGACGACTACTTCGTGATGGAGCTGCTCACGGGCCGCACCCTCCACGACCTGCTGGCCGAGGAGGGCCGCCTGGACCCGACCGACGTGCTCCAGATCCTGGCCCCCATAGCCGACGCGGTGGACCACGCGCACCGCAACGGGATCATCCACCGCGACATCAAGCCAGCCAACATCATGATCCAGCCCGACGGCCGGCCGAAGCTGATGGACTTCGGCGTGGCCCGGCTCGAGACCTCGGCCATGACCTCGTCCGGCCAGTTCTTCGGCTCGCCCTCCTACATGGCGCCCGAGCAGATCCTGGGCTCGGAGATCACGCACGAGGCGGACCTCTTCTCGTTCGCGGTGGTCGCCTACGAGGCGCTCACCGGCAAGCGTCCCTACCTGGGGGACAGCATCACCACGATCATCTACAAGGTCGTCAACGAGCAGCCCGCGTCCCCGCGCAGCGTCAACCCCGAGCTGCCCGCGCACTTCGACGAGGCCTTCCGGCGCGCGCTCTCGAAGCAGCCCGCGCAGCGGTATGCGACCGGGATGGAGTTCATCGCCGCGCTGGCCGGCGAGGACCTCGAGGCCAGCCTGGCCGACCTGGTGCCGGAGCCGATCCCCGAGGCCAAGACGCCGACGCTGCCGCCCCAGGAGATCGAGACCCAGGCCATCGACCTCGAGCCGGCGCGCCGGCGGCGCCGCATCGTGATGTGGGCGGTGCCCGCGGCGGCGGTGATCGCGCTGGCGGTCGAGATCGGGCTGCTGGTCGGCACCGCGCCCGCCACCGCGCCCGCCGCGGCCGAGGAGGGGCCCGTCGCGCCCGCCTCCGAGCCGGGGCTGATCCAGACCGCGCCGTCGGGCGCGCGCGTGATGATCAACGACCGCGAGGTCGGGGACTCGCCGGTCTCGATGGGCGACCTCGATCCCGGCGAGCACCGGCTGCGCGTGGCGCTCGACGGCTACGCGCCGATGGAGTTCACGTTCCTGGTCACGGCCGGCGCGCCCAAGCCGCCGTTCAACCTGAAGATGGAGCCGTTGAGCGCGCCGCTGCAGGTCACCTCCGAGCCCGCGGCCGCGCTGGTCAGCGTGGACGGCATGCGCCTGGGCACCACGCCCCTCGAGGGTTTCACCCTGCCGCCCGGACGTCACGAGGTGCGCGTCGAGCTGAAGGGTTACCGGCCGTTCGTCAAGAGCCTGCTCGCCCGCGCGGGCGAGGCGATCGTGGTGCCCGCCCGCCTCGCCGTGCTGCCCACGCCGACGCCGCCGACCGATCCGCAGGACATCGTAGCCGCCGCTCCGCCGCCGGTCGTGCCGCTGCCCACGCCGGTCCCGGTGTTCGAAGGCATGTTCGTGCCGCTGGGCCAGGTGGACCGCGAGCCCACGCGGACCAGCGGGGCGCACGCGAGCGCGCCGACGTCGGCGAAGAGGCGCAAGGGCACGGTCGAGGTGGAGTACACGGTCACCCAGTTCGGCGACACCACCGACGTGACGGTGGTCCGCTCGGCGGGACCGGAGCTCGACGAGGCCGTCCGGAAGGCCGTGCTCGCCTGGAAGTTCGAGCCCGCGCGCAAGAACGGCGTGAGGGTGCGCACGCGGTCGAACTTCATCATCCACTTCCGCTAGAGAGCAGCGCGTCGAGCGGCGCGTCCGGCGCCAGCTCGGCCGGGGCCTGGCCGCGCCGGAACAGGCGCGCGGAGCGCGGTCCCCGCACCCAGCCGTGCGCCCCCTCCACCTGCAGCCAGCCACCCTCGCGCAGCCCGATCACCGGCGTCTGGTTCTCCTCGTGGAACTCGCGGATCCGCTCCTCGCGCGTCTCGCCCATGTGCGTGCTGGCCGGGTCGGGATCGAGGTAGTGCGGGTTGATCTGGAAGGGGACGAGCCCCAGCGCGTCGAAGCTCGCCGGCTGCACGATCGGCATGTCGTTGGTCGTCTTGAGCGTCGGCGTGGCCACGTTGGTGCCCGCGCTCGCCCCCAGGTACGGCGTGCCCGCGAGCGCGCGGCCCCTCACCGCTTCGAGCAGGAGGGAGCGCTGCAGAAGGTCGAGCAGGCGGAACGTGTTGCCGCCGCCGATGAAGATCGCCTCGGCGGCCTCGATGGCGGCGCGGCCGGCCGCGTCGGCGCCGACGCCCGCGACCTCCACTCCCTCCTCCGCGAAGCGCGCGCGCACGCGCTCCGTGTAGCCCCGCTGGTCCCGCAGCGCGAACGGCACGAAGGCGAGGCGCCGCGCGCCGGCGAGCAGCGCGCGGATGGCCGGCATGGCGTGGTCGAGGTAGCGCGCGCCGTGGTTGGTCGAGTTGCTCAGCAGCAGCAGCCGTCTCATCGCGCCTCCGCCGCGCGCAACGCGGCCTCGAGCCGCGCGCGCTCGCTGGCGAGCCGTGCCTCGTTCCAGCCGAGCTCGGCCGCCATGGCCGCCGCGACCTCGTCCACCGCGGCCGGGGACGGCCGGCCGGCGGTGGCGAGGTCGAGCCGCCGCAGCACGGCGTCGTCCAGGTGCCGCGCCGCCTCCTCGCGCGCGGCCTCGCGCGCCCGGTCCCCGAGCGTACCCTGCAGCGGCGCGGCGCGCCGCAGCGGGGTCTCGGCGGTCCGGCAGCGCCCGAACCGTCCGGGCAGCCGTCGCAGGGCCACGTCCACCGCCGCCTCCGCGCTCGCCCGCGCGGTGGTGTACTTGGCGCTCAGGATCGAGAGCACCCCGGCCACGCCGTCTTCCTTCTCGTGGTCCACCACCCGGCTGCGCGTGACCAGCGCCGGGCCCTGCCCGGTGCCCGGCACCCTCCCGCGGTGGACCAGCGTCACGTCGTCCGCGCGGAGGCCCGCCCAGGGAAAGGCGTCACGCGCCTCGGCGAGGAAGCCCGACGCCTCCGGCGGCGCCGCCGGGTCGTACGCGGTCCCCACGATGGCGTGTCCCCGCCAGGGCACCAGGAACAGGAACCGCCCGCCGCTGCGCGCGCCCACCGCGTGGGTGGCCGTCGCCGGGCGGCCGAGCACCAGGTTCATCGCGTGGAGCAGCGGCGTCGCGCGCCGCGCCACGCCGCCGCAGGCGAGGACGGCATCCATCGCCGGGCCCGCGGCGTTGATCACCAGGCGCGCCCGCAGCCGCAGCGCGTCCCCGGCCTCGACGTCGCGCGCCGCCACCGCGCGCACGCGCCGGCCCTCGTGCTCGAAGCCCGTGACCTCGACGGAGTTCGCGAGCGCGGCGCCGTGCTCGGCGGCTGCGTGGAGGAACCCCATCAGCAGCCGCTCCGTGCTCTCCACCTGGCCGTCCGTCCACTCGGCCCCGCCGGTCAGGCGCACGGCGTCGAGCCCGGGCACGCGCTCGACCACCTCGCGCGGCGAGAGGGAGCGCGCGGCGAAGGCGCCGGCCCCACGCCCGCCGGTGCCCAGCGCGAGGGCGCGGTTCAGCCGGAGCGCGGCCGCGAGCGCGAGACGCGAGGGCGAGGCGCCGCGAAACGTGGGCACCACGAAGGGCAGCGGGCGCACCAGGCCGGGCGCGATGCGCGCGAGGGTGGCGCGCTCGCGCGCCGACTCGCGCAGCCCGGCGACGTCGGCGCGCTGCAGGTGCCGCAGTCCGCCGTGCACCGTCTTCAGGCTGTTCCAGGACGCGCCGCCGCCGAAGTCGGCCGCCTCCACCAGCGCGACGGCGAGCCCGCGCTGCGCCGCGTCCCAGGCCGCGGCCGCGCCGTGGATACCGCCGCCGACCACCACCACGTCGTGCTCGCGCGCGACGAGCGCGGCGAGGTCGCGCTTCACCCGAGCAGCTCGGCGGCGAGCGCGGCGGCGGTCGCGCACTCCGCGCGCCCGACGTCGCGGTGGGTGACGAAGCGGAGCGTCCTCGCGTCCATGGCCGAGGCCAGCACGCCGCGCGCGGCGAGCGCCTGCGCGCGCCCCGCCGCGTCCGGCCGGTCGAGCACGGCGACGACGATGTTGGTGGCCGGCGGCTCCACCCGCACGCCGGCGACGCCGGCGAGCGCGCGCGCGATCAGCGCCGCGTGCGCGTGGTCGTCCGCCAGCCGGGCCGCCATGGTCTCCAGCGCGACCAGGCCGGCCGCGGCCAGCACCCCCACCTGCCGCATGCCGCCGCCCAGCTGCTTGCGCACGCGGCGCGCCTCCTCGACGCGCGCGCGCGAGGAGAGGAGCAGCGACCCGGCCGGCGCGCAGAGGCCCTTCGAGAGCGCCACCATCACGGTGTCGAACCCGGCCGCCAGCTCGCGCGGCGGCACGGCGAGGGCCGCCGCCGCGTTCCAGAGCCGCGCGCCGTCGAGGTGCACGTGGAGCCCCGCCTCGCGCGCGGCCTGCAGCGCGGCCCGGGTCTGGGCCACGTCGTAGACGGTGCCGCCGGCCAGGTTGTGCGTGTTCTCGAGCACGGCCAGCGTCACGTCCGAGCGGTAATACGCGCGCGGGGTGAGGGCCCCGCGGATCGCCTCCGGCGTGAGCCGTCCCTGCGCGGCGCGGACCGTCTTCGGGATCACGCCCGAGAGCGCGGCCATGCCGGCCAGCTCGTACTGCACGACGTGGCTCCGCTCCTCGCAGAGCACGGCATCGCCCGGGCGCGTGAGCACGCGGATCGCGATCTCGTTCGCCATGGTGCCGCTCGGCACCCAGAGGGCGGCCTCGTACCCGAGCCCCTCGGCGGCGAGGTCCTGCAGCCGGTTGACGGTCGGGTCCTCGCCGTAGACGTCGTCGCCGACCTCGGCCTCGGCCATCGCGCGCCGCATCTCCGGCGTGGGCCTGGTGACGGTGTCGGAGCGGAGGTCGATCATCGGTTGTCGGCGGGCAGCGCGACGCGCCGGAAGCGGAAGTAGAGCGTGAGATCGTAGACGATCTTCAGCCCGCCGGCGAGGTAGAACGGCAGGCCGGTGGCCGCGCGCGCCAGCGCGAAGCCGGTCAGCGCGGGCGAGAGCGCCTGGGCGAGCGCGCGCGCGCTGACCGTGAGCCCGGCGGCCGCCGCGCGCTCGTCGGGCGCCACCAGCGCCATCGCGTAGGCCTGCCGCGTCGGCACGTCCATCTGCGCGAGCAGGTGGCGCGCGAAGAGCAGCGCCGCCGCCACGGGCAGCGACGGGGCGAGCGGCACCAGCATCAGCAGCACGTTCGACGGCAGGTGCGTGAACACCATGGTGTTCAGCAGGCCGATGCGGTCGGCCACGCGCGCGGCCAGGGGGAACGAGACCGCGGACAACACGTTGGTGCCGAAGAACACCGGGGCCAGCGCCTCGGGGCTCGCGCCGTAGCGCAGGTGGAACCAGTACGCGAGCAGGCTCTGCACGACGAAGCCGCCGCCGAACGAGTCCAGCGCCTGCAGCGAAGCGAGCTGCAGCACGGCGCCCCGCGAGCGGTGCAGGCCGAGCCACGGCCGGGCCGCGGCGGCCGGCGCCCCATCCGCCGCCGTCTCCTCGCGGTCGATCGTGGCCGGAAGGCGCGCATAGATCGCGGCGAGCGCGACCGCGCCCGCCACGTACACCCAGAGCACGGCGGCGTGCGCCTCACGGTCGCCCCAGCCCAGCCGCGCGCCCAGGCCCAGCCATCCTCCCGCCGCCAGCGCGCCCAGGCCGGCCGGCACGAAGCCGAACACGTTGTACCAGGCGAACACCCGCGTGCGCGCGGCCGCCGGCGCGGCCGAGGGCAGCAGCGACTGCTCCAGCGGAGAGAACGGCCCCGCCTCCTGGCCGCTGAGGCTGACCGTGGCCAGCACCGCGGCCACGATCACCAGCGCGCGGTCGGCGGCCAGGGCCAGCGCGGCGCCGCCGAGCGCCATCGCCACCGCGGAGCCGATCAGCACGCGCCGCCGGCCCAGGCGGACGGCCACCGCGGAGAGCGCCATGGTGAGCAGCGCGTCCTCGACCAGGGTGGCGGTGAACACGAGGCCGATCTCCGCCGCCGTGAGGCCGCGGGCGGCGAGCAGCAGCGCGAGCGCGAGCGACAGCCAGCCGAAGCAGAACGTGCGCAGCGCGCGGCCGGCGAAGAGGAGGCGCCCCGCGGCGGTGAGGCCCGGCAACGCCTCAGGCGCCGGCGCGGACGAGCGCGAGCAGGGCCGCTGCGACGGCGACGGCCTGGGCGAGCCGCCTCACTCCTCGGCCGCGCCCGCGTCCTGCGCGCGGTCCCAGAGCACGAGATCGGTCGAGGCCCGCCGCGCGCCCAGCGCCCGCAGCAGCAGCGTGACCTGCCCGCGGTGGTACGTCGAGTGGTTCAGCGTGTGCTGGACCAGCTTCCACAGCGGCGCCTCCCAGGGCACGCCTTCCGTGCTCCGGTAGGCGACCGTCTCGCCCAGGGCCTCCGGGCGGAGCGCGCGGAACCACTCCTCGCGATGGCCCTCGATCAGCGTCCAGCGGTCGCGCAGGGCGACCACGTCCGCGAACTCCCCCTCGTCGAACAGGCGCGGCGGCGACACGCCCTTCCAGCGCTCGAGCCAGATCCACTCCGCGGCCATGATGTGCGTGAGCGTCCCGCGCACGCCGCCGTGGCTGGCCGCCAGGAGGTCACGCTTGAAGTCGTCCACGGAGAGCGTGGCGGCGATGCGCATCAGCCGGTGGTTGGCCCACACGTTGTAGGCGAACATCCGTTCGAAGTCTTCCTTCTGCAGCACGCGCGGTATTCTACCGGCATGCCATTGGTCCGGATCACCGTCGCGCGGGGGCTGGGCGCCGAGCGGCTGGCCGCCATGGGGGAGGCGGTCCACCGTGCCCTGGTGTCGGTGGCCAACGCGCCCGTGGACGACCGGTTCCAGGTGATCGAGGAGGTCGCTCCGGAGAGCCTGGTGTTCTCGCCGAGCTACCTCGGGATCGAGCACCGCGCGCCGCTCGCGTTCGTGCAGGTGTTCCTGAACGTGGGACGCACGGTCGAGGTGAAGAAGGCGCTCTACGCCGCGCTGGCGGACGCGGTGGCGGGGACGTCGCCGATCCGGCGGGAGGACGTGATCGTCAACCTGGTCGAGGTGGCGAGGGAGAACTGGTCGTTCGGCGGGGGGCTGATGAGCTACCCGCCATCTCAGGGATAGGCCACCGCCACCGGTCTCGGTTTCGGTTTCGGTTTCGGTTTCGGTTTCGGGTACAGGTACTGTTACGGGTACGGTCTCGGACTCGATCCGTGCCCGTACCCGAATCCGTGCCCGTACCCGAATCTGTGCCGGTACCCGAATCCGATTCCGAGACCGACGTTCTATCCCGCGAACACCACCGGCGGCGCCCCCGTCACCTTGCGCGTCCCCGCCGATGCCCCGCACGCCGTGCACAGATACTCGTGCAGCTCGCCGTCCGGCAGCACGAGGAGCAGGCGCTCGCGCACCGGGCGCGCCACGCGGCAGCGGGGGCAGAGCAGCATCGAGGCCTGGAGCTGCTCGAACGAGTCGGCGGCATGGCGGCGGCCGGGGCGCATGATCCAGGTTTACGCCCTCGCCGCGCGGCGTGTCAACGGGCGCGAGTCACAGGCGGGCAGCCCGCAGCCTGCTAGAATCGCCTCTTCCATGGCCAGCCGCGCGCCCGCGCGTGAGGACGTGTTCACCCGCTACGAGCCCGTGATCGGGCTGGAGGTGCACGTGCACCTCCTCACCGCGACCAAGATCTTCTGCGGCTGCCGCAACCGCTTCGGGGACGCGCCGAACACGAACGTGTGCCCGGTCTGCCTGGGCCTGCCCGGTGCGCTGCCCGTGCTGAACCGCCAGGCGGTGACGCTCGCCCTGCGCGCCGCGGTGGCC
>DATBIZ010000306.1:0-18893 GCA_036556645.1 Vicinamibacteria bacterium
TCGCCGGTGGCGGACGCACCGCTGGCGCTCGCGCAGGCGGTGGGCGTCCAGCCGCCGGACGAGCTGCCGATCACCCTGAACGGCCGCGATCCCGACGGAGACGCGCTCACGTTCTACGCCACGGACCTTCCGGACGGCGGCACCCTGAGCATCGTGGATCCGCTCACCAGCGTTCTCCGCCCGCTCGAGCCCGCCGACCTGCGCTCCGCGACCTCCGCCGGCACCCCGATCCCGGGTGGCGTGGTCCTGTACGCGGCGAACGCCGCGTTCTCCGGCGGCGACGGCCTGCAGTTCGTCGCCGTGGACGGGGCCGCCAACGTGTCCGACCCCGCGGCGGTCGCGATCACCGTGCACCCGGCGGAGGCGGCGATCACCCCCACGGGCAGCCCGCTCACCGTCACCGTGGTGGGCTCGGACGGCGCCGCCGTCGCCGCGTACCGGTGGACGCTGGAAGAGGATCGGACCTACCCGGTGGAGGCCGGCGTGGCCGATCCGAACACGCTGTCGGTCAGCTTCCACCGCAGCTACATGCCGGTGGTGCAGTCCGGCGACGAGACGAGCCCGCCGATCGTGGACCCCGCGCGGCGCTACTTCCTGTCCGTGCTGCCCAAGGCCACCACGCACACCAACGGCGGCGGGGCGGTGGCGGCCGGCCAGGCCGCGGTCACGATCACGGTCAGCAAGACCCCGATACCGACCGCGCAGGTGCGGGTGCGCGTGTTCCACGACAACACGCCGCTCGACGGCATGTGGAGCGCGACCGAGGCCGGGCTGGCCGGCTTCGCGGTGACGCTCGAGGACGCGGGCGGCCGCTACGGCCACACCGCGGCCGACCAGCTCATGGACGCGTTCGGCAACCCGCTGGGGACCGTCTACGGCCCCTGCACGGTCGTGGACGATCCGGGCACGCCCGAGGTGGAGACCTGCACGTCGTACGAGGTCGTCCGCTACGGCGAGGGGTTCGTGCGGACCGACGCCGAGGGCTACGCGCTCTTCCAGAACCTCTCGCCGGGGAAATACGGGGTCAAGGTGCGGCCGCCGGCCGGCACGGTGTGGCAGCAGACCTCGACCATCGAGGGGACGCGCACCATCGACGCCTGGGTGAAGGCCAACGAGCCGCCGTTCTTCATGGAGTTCGGACCGCCCGCCCCGCACGCGGAGATCGGGATGGTGCAGGCCACGCGCGACACCGGCGTGCTCGGAGCCGGGGACGGGCCCTTCAGCACGATCTCCGGCCAGGTGACGAACATGCACCTGGCGCGGCCGCCCGACCCGCGCATGTACAGCGGCGCGCCCTTCGACTTCACGCGGCCGTGGGTGGCGCTCAACGCGGGCGCCGCCGGCGGCAGCCTGCTCTACGCGCAGCCCACCGACGAGGAAGGGAACTTCAGCATCGGCGGCGTCCCGTCGGGCAGCTATCAGCTCGTGATATTCGACTCGGCGCTCGACGTGATCATCGGCAGCAAGGTGGTCAACGTGAGCGCGCCGGCGGACGTCGCGCTCGGCAGCCAGCCCGTGTTCTCCTGGTTCCACCGCCAGTACCACTACGTCTTCGGCGACACGAACGAGAACGGCTTCCTCGACGAGGGCGAGGCCGGCCTGCCCGAGCAGGCGATCAACCTCCGCTTCCGCGACGGGTCGGTGTACCAGTCCATGCCCACCGACAACTCCGGGTTCGTGCCCTTCGAGCAGGTGTTCCCGTTCTTCAGCTGGCAGATCGCCGAGGTGGACTACACGCGGTTCAAGGCCACGGGCGTCACCGTGGTGGTGGACGGCGGCGGCGATCCCGGCGCTGCGGGCAACGACGCCTGGCCGGCCGCGGTGGGCGTGCCCGACCTCGACTCGCGCGTGCTGGTGCCGCAGGCGCAGTCGGAGAACGGCGGCGCTTCCCACCGCACGGAGACCGGTCCAGTCCTGCTCGAGGCGTTCCAGGGCTTCATCGGCCAGACCAACGTGATGTTGTGGGGCAAGGCGCCCTACGCGCCGGCCGGCAGCATCACCGCCGACGTCAACGCCGCGCCCTTCGACGTGTTCGACCCCGCCGACCCGGCCAGCGGCGACGTGGACGCCAACGGCAACGGCGCCTTCGACGTGGACGCGTTCCACGGCGGCGTCACCGGGATCGTGCACTACTCGGTGACCCGGGCGGAGAACGACCCGCGCTGGGGCGGCGCCGAGCTCTGGGAGCCCGGCATCCCCGGGGTGCGGGTGCAGCTCTGGGACCAGACGCGCACGCGCCTGCTCAACGAGGTGACGACGGACAGCTGGGACGAGAGCCAGCCCTCCGGCTGCCAGGGCCCCACCTTCACCTACCTGGGCCGGGCCACCGACTGCTACGACGGCCTGCGCAACTTCAACCAGGTGCGGCCGGGCGTCTTCGACGGCGGCTACGCCTTCTACACCATCAAGGAGCCGTTCGTGGACCCGAGCGGCGCCATCGCGCCGGTCGAGTCGCGCACGATCGAGAGGCCGCTGCCCGCCGGCACCTACGTGGTGAAGGTCATCGTGCCGAACGGCTACCAGCTCGTGAAGGAGGAGAACAAGAACGTCGACTTCGGCGAGGAGTACATCCCGCAGCAGTTCTACCTGACCGGCTACGCCCTCGGCGACCCCGGGCCCCCGGACCCGGCGGCCGACCCGCTGCGCGCGGACTACGCGCCGCTCTGGGCGCCGTTCTGCGTGGGCACCGCGCACGAGGTGCCGCCCGAGCTCGCGCTCTTCCCCGGAGTGCCGGGCGTGTACGCGGGCGCCCGGCGGCCGCTGTGCGACGCGAAGCTGGTGACGCTGCGCGCCGGGCAGAACGCGGCCGCGAACTTCTTCCTCTTCACCGAGGCTCCGGTGGCCGGCCACGTCGTGGGCTTCGTCCTCGACGACACCACCAACGAGTTCGACCCGAACTCGCCGCAGTTCGGGGAGAAGTTCGCCCCGCCGTTCCTGCCGGTGGCGATCCGCGACTGGACGGGCCGCGAGATCACCCGCACCATGACGGACCGGTACGGCGTCTACAACGTGCTCGTCCCCAGCACGTTCACCGCGAACGCCCCCATCCCGAGCGGCATGGCGCCCGCGATGCTCACCGCGTGCATCAACGCGCCCACCATGCCGGGGCCCGACGGCACGCCGGTGCTCGACCCGCACTTCAACCGGAGCTACAGCCACTTCTGCTACACGTTCCAGTACATGCCGGGGACGACGACCTACCTGGACACGCCGGTGCTCCCCACGGCCGCCTTCACCGGCGCCGACCAGTTCCCGGTGGACGCCGAGCTGCCGAACCGGACGCCGGTGATCGAGTCGGTGAACGGGACGGCGCTCGACGTCGGCCCCTACATCGTGGACCGCGGCAGCACGAACCAGGGCGCGCGCACGATCCGCATCCGCTCGCTCGGCACCGTGGCCGTGCCCAATCCCGCCTACGCCGGCATCGAAGGCGCGACGCCCAAGCTGGTCAACCGCGACTACGGCTTCGGCCCGGGCGGCCTCAACGGCGTCGTGCGGCTGGGCGGCCAGCCCATCAACGTGACCTCCTGGAACAACAACCAGATCCTGGCGGTGGTGCCCACGAACACCAGCGCGAACCTGTTCCGCACCGGCCAGCTCACGGTCGAGCGCTGCCTGGCCCGCACCGCGGGCGTGTGCACCAACTCCCGCGAGTCCATCGTGGGGATCACGCTGAGCGTGGCCAGCCCGGCCCTGCACGCGGCGCGGCCGCCGCGGGTCGTGTCGCCCGGACAGTCCATCCAGGCCGTGATCGACAGCCCCACCACCCGGCCCGGCGACCTCGTGCTGGTGCGTCCCGGGACGTACGAAGAGATGGTGGTCATGCACAAGCCGGTGCGGCTGCAGGGATGGGGCGCGCCGGTCACGCTGATCAACACGGTGGCGGCGCCGTCGGAGAAGTTCCAGGCGTGGCGCGACTACGTCGGCGGCCTGCTGGCGGCGGACACCGCGTTCCTGCTCGGCGACCAGAACAACATCCTGGGGCCGCCCCCCTTCGACGCCGCCGAGCTGGCCGCCGCGCTCGGCGGCGAGGGCGCGCCCGTGACCGTGTTCGGGCAGGACGAGCCCACGCTCGACCTGAGCCTGGTCGGGCTCCCGGAGGGCGTCTGCATGCAGCTTCCGATGACGCCCTACACGCCGCTCAACACCGCCTATTGCCTGCAGAACGAGAACCCGCTCGCGCTCACCTTCCCGCTGCCCATGCCCGTGTTCCGCCCGAACGCCCGCATCGACGGGTTCTCCCTGATCGGGTCGAGCCAGGCCGCCGCGGTGATGGTCAACGCCTGGGCCCGCTTCCTGGAAGTGGGGAACAACCGGATCTACAACAACCTCGGCGTGTTCGCCGGCGCCATCCGCGTCGGCCACGCGGGCGCGCCCCTGCCGCTCGCCGACGAGAACGCGGGCAACCGGAACGTGAGGATCCATCACAACCAGATCACGCAGAACGCGGGGCTCGAGGCGGAGGGCGGCGGCGCGGTGGTGCTCGGCACGGGGTCGGACGACTACGAGGTGTCGAGCAACTTCATCGCCGGCAACTTCACGGCCGGCCAGGGTGCGGGGATCGCGCACATCGGCCTGAGCCCCGGCGGCCGCATCGACCGCAACACGGTGGTCTTCAACGAGTCGTTCAGCCAGACGTTCACCCGCGCCGGAGGCGGCATCTACGTCGGCGGGACTCCGGCGGCGGTCGGCGCCCTGACGCCGGGGTCGGGCGACGTGCGCGTGAGCAACAACCTGATCCAGGGCAACCAGGCGGCCGCCGGCGACGGCGGCGGCATCGCGCTCGGCAACGTCAACGGCGCCGACGTCGAGCAGTCCCCCGGCGCCGCCGGCCGGCACCGCATCCGGATCTTCAACAACGTGATCGCCAACAACGAGGCGGCGCTCGCCGGAGGCGGCGTCGCGCTCCAGGACGCGGCGTACGTCGAGATCGTCCACAACACGATCGTCCGCAACGACAGCCTGGCCACGGCCGGCGCCGCGTTCACCGCGGGCCCGCTCCAGTCGGTGCCGCAGCCGGCGGGGATCGTTGCCCGCGGCCATACCCCCGGCCTGCTGGCGGCGCTGGGCGCGGGAGAGCCCGCGTACTCGGACCCGCTGCTGGTGAACTCGATCGTGTGGCAGAACCGCTCCTTCTACTTCGGCGAGGTGGCGGGCGGCGTGCAGATCCCCGGCGACCCGAACCCGACGCCGCCGACCTACGGATTGCTCGCCAACGCCGCGACCCCGATCTGGGACCTCGGCGTGCTGGGAGCGGCGGCGGGAGCGGCGCTGAACCCGGACTCCTCGGTGCTCACGAGCGTGGCCGGCTACGCGCCGAGCAACGTCGCCACGCCGCCGAGCTTCGTGCAGCAGTACTTCAACGGCCCGCGCAATCCGTCCATCCTCCCCCCGGAGACCACGATCGGCATCCAGGCGCCGGCCGCGTTCGACGAAGGGGGCAACTTCATCCGGCCGATGTTCGGGCCGCTGACCCTGAACCGGGCGGACGGGTCGTTCTTCGGCAACTACCACCTGACCTCCGGCGTGGGGGGCGCGGCGCTCAACGCGATCTACCCGCCGGGCGCGGTGCCCGGGGCGCTGCTGTTCGACTTCGACCGCGAGCCGCGGCCCGAGGCTCCGAGCCAGGGCGTGCCGCACCGCGGCGCGGACCAGAAGCTGGCGGCGGCGCCGCCGACCACGCCGATCCCGCGGCAATGACCGGCGCGGCGGCGGGCCGGGCGCGCGTGCGAGCGTGGGCGGTGCTGACGGCGGCGGGCGTGGGCCTGGCGCTCGGGAGCGACGGCGCCCACGCCCGGCCGCCCCGCCCCGCCCCGCCGCCCGCGGTGCCGGCGGGGACCCTGGACGCGGCGGACACGGCCGCGATCGCACGCCGCTGGGGCGTGCGCCTCGAGAGCCTGCGCCTCACCGCGTCGGGCCACATGCTCGACTTCCGCTACACGGTCGTGGACGCGCGCAAGGCGCGGCCGCTGTTCGAGCGCAAGAGCAAGCCCTCGCTGACCGACCAGGCGAGCGGGCTGGAGCTGGCGGTACCGGTGCCGCCCAAGACCGGCGCGCTGCGGAACTCGAACGACCCCCAGGCCGGCCGTACCTATTTCATGTTCTTCGGCAACCCCGGCCGGACCGTCGCCGCCGGGAACCGCGTGACCCTCGCCATCGGCGCATTTCGCGTGGGAGGCCTCCGCGTCGAGGCCGACTCGATAGCCGAGGCCGGAACCGACCGCCGCGGGGACCCCGGCCAGTCGCCGCCCGCCCCCGTCGGCCGTCCCGGCCCGGCGCCCCGCGTGATGACGCCGCAGCCGCGCCTGGGCGACGTCGCGCTGCTGGACCGGCACGGCCGCGCCACGACGCTGCGGGAGGCGGTCGACACCGACGCACCGGTGATGGTCAACTTCATCTTCACGAGCTGCACCACGGTGTGCCCGATCATGAGCGCGGGCTTCGCGCAGCTCCGCGAGAGCCTCGGCCAGGGCCGTGGCCGCGTGCGGCTGGTGTCGGTGTCCATCGACCCGGCCACCGACACGGCGGAGAGGTTGCGCGCCTACGCGGCACGGTACGGCGCGGACGACTCGTGGTGGCTGCTGACCGGCACCCCCGCGGCGGCGGAGGCCGCGCAGCGCGCCTTCGGCGCCTACCGCGGCGACCGCGGCAACCATGCGCCGGCGACGTACCTGCGCCGGACGCGGGACGCGCCCTGGGAGGCGCTCGACGGCCTGGCCAGCGCCCAGGCGCTGCTCCGCGCCTACCGTGGTGACCGGGTCGAGCGGCCGTTCTGAGGCGCGCCGGCCGCTCGCCGGCGGCCCGCGGCGCGCGCTGATCACGAGCGCCGCGCTGCTCGCGGCCGCCGGCGGCGGGGCCGCGCCCGCGCCGCCGCCGGAGCCGTCCGCGGCGGACCTCGGGGCGCGGCTGTACCGCGAGGGACTCTCGGTCGCCGGCGCGCCGGTTCCGGCGATCGTGCAGGGCGATCTCCCGGTCCGCAGCACGGACATGCCGTGCGTGAGCTGTCATCGCCGGAGCGGCTGGGGCACTTCGGAAGGGCCGGTGACCGTCCCGCCCGTGGCGGGCGGCGCGCTCTTCGCGCCCGTGACGCGCGGCCATCCCGAGATGGGCCGGCTGCGGACG
The DNA here is from genome assembly GCA_036556645.1 of Vicinamibacteria bacterium. Classification (GTDB taxonomy): domain Bacteria; phylum Acidobacteriota; class Vicinamibacteria; order Fen-336; family Fen-336; genus DATKEG01. The sequence goes on from DATBIZ010000306.1 coordinate 7,123, forward strand.
ACCGGCGCCGGCACCCGCCCCGCCTACGACGAGCCCGCGCTGCTGCGCGCGGTGCGCGACGGCGTCGATCCGGCCGGCCGCGCCCTTGCTCCCACGATGCCGCGCTACGCGATCGGCGCGGCGGACGCCGCCGCCCTGGCCTCCCACCTGCGCTCGCTGTCGTCGGCCCCCGCGCCGGGCGTCACCGGCGACACCGTTCACCTCGCGACGATCCTCACCCCCGAGGTGGGGGCGTCACGCCGCGCCTCGATGCTGGACGTGCTGCGCACGTACGTCCGCCACAAGAACGCGGGCACCCGCAACGAGACGGGCCGGCGCGAGCGCGGCCCGTGGGACATGGCGCGGCACAACGCGAGCCATCGGACGTGGGTGCTGCACGAGTGGGAGCTGAAGGGCCCCGCCGCCGGCTGGCCGGGACAGTTGCGCGAGCTGTACCGGCGCCGGCCCGTGTTCGCGGTGCTGGGAGGGCTCTCCGAGGACGACTGGACGCCGATTCACGAGTTCAGCGAGCGCGAGGGGCTGCCGGCGATCCTGCCGCAGACCCCGCTTCCGCCCGACGAGGCGCATGCGGAGGACTTCTACTCGCTGTACTTCTCGCGGGGAGTCCGGCTCGAGGCGGCGGCGCTGGCCGAGCGCCTGGGGCCGTCCGCGCGCCGGGTGCTGCAGGTGTCGCGCTGCCGCGGTCCGGGCGGGGCCGCGGCGGCCGCGCTGGTGCGCCTCGCCGCGCCGGCGGTGGCCGTCCGCTCCGAGTGCCTCGACGGCGACGGCGCGGCCCCGTCGCGCGCCGGCCGGCCGGACACGCTCGTGCTCTGGCTCGGGCCCGGCGACATCGCGCGGGCGCAACGGATGGCGGAAGCCGCCGTGGGACAGGGGGTCAAGGACGTCTTCGCGTCCTCGAGCCTGCTCGGCGACGAGGCGCGGCGGCTGCCGGCGTGGCTGGCCGCTCGCGCCTCGCTGCTGCACCCGTTCGTGCCGCCGGGCGAGCTCGACCGGCATGCGTGGCGCGCGCTCGCCTGGATGAAGGCGAACGGCATCGCCCCCGAGGACCGGCCGGTCGCGGTCAACGCCCTGTTCGCGGCCATGCTCGCCGGCGATGCGCTGGCCCACCCGCGCGCGCTGGTCTCCCGCGAGTATTTCCTCGAGCGCGTCGAGCACATGGCGCCGCGCCTGCCGGTCCGCTCCGCCCTTCCCGCGGTCGTCTTCGGCCCCCAGCGCCGGTTCGCCTCCAGCGCGTGCCACGTGATCGGCGCGCCGCCGGCCATCCCCTGACCACGGCGCTCTTTGTCCTCGCGCAAAGACCGCGGGGCGGCCGGACCCGAGACTGTGCCACGGAGGCAGGACGCATGCGCGACGGCCGGGCCGAAGGAACGCTTCTGCGGGCGGGTTTCGCCGTGCTCGCCGGCCTGGTGCTCGCGGACCGGGCGATCGCGCTGGCCACGCCGCCCGCGGTCCCCCCCGCGCTGCTCGAGCGCCTGCTCGACCGCGCGGCCACCACCGCGCCCGGCACGTACACGGTGAGCGAGCGCTCGCTGGACCCGGCCCCGGAGGCCATTCCCCTGGTGGTGCAGGCGGACGCGTACCGTGGCCCCGGCTCGGCGGCGACCGTGGCCGTCCTCCTCGGCGGCGAGGTGCCGCCGGAGAGCGACGTCCGGCTGCGCATCGTCGCGGTGCCCGGCGGCCAGGCGGCCGCTCCGCGCGTGGTGGGCGACGCGACCGCGCGCGGGCAGACAGGACGCCTGCGGCTCGTCCGCGAGTTCCCGCTCGCGTCAGGGGAATACGAGATCCAGGCCGTGGCCGGCCGCCGCGGAACGGGCGAGGCCGTCACGGCCGCGCTCGCCCGATTGCCGCTGGCCGTGCCCGACGTCTGGTCCGGGCCGCTGGCCGTCACTCCGATCGTGCTCGGCGCCGCGGTCGCCGCCATGCCGCGCGCCGCGGAGGCGCGGCCCTTCGTCTTCGGGCCCCACCTGCTCGCGCCGGCGGCCAGCGACGCGTTCGCGCGCGCGGGCGAGCTCCACGTCGCGTTCCGCGTCTTCAACTGGAGGACGGAAGGGGACGGGGCGCAGGCCGACGCGCGTCCGGACCTGACGGTGGACTACGCGTTCTACGAGCAGACCGGCGACCGCTTGACCTTCTTCAACCGGATGAAGCCGCAGGCGCTCAACGCCGCGACCCTCGGCCCGGGCTTCGACGCCCGGACCGGCGTGGTGAGCGCGGGCGTGAGCGTGCCCCTCGAGATGTTTCCGTACGGCCGCTTCCAGATGAAGGTCCGCGTCACCGACAACCGATCGCGGCAGGCCGCCGCGAGGCAGGTGCGATTCCGCGTCTCCCCCTAGGACGAGGTCCCATGCCGCACCCGCGCCGCCCTGCCACGATCGTGCTCGCCACCGCCTTCGGCCTGTGCGTGCCCTGGAGCGGGGACGGGCTCGCGGCCGCCGAGCCGCCGCCGGTGCAGTTCACGGCTCCCGTCCCCTTCGACACCGGGGAGGCGGGGCCCGTCGACCTCGAGCGCGCCGACTTCAACGACGACGGCCTGCTCGACGTCGCGATCCTGACCACCACCGGGGGCGGCCGCGTCCACTTCCTCGTCGGCGACGGCGCCGGCGGCCTGCTCAAGGACAACACGCTCGTCGTGGCCTATGCCACGGGCCTGGTCAGCGGAGACTTCAACCGCGACGGCCGGCGCGACCTGGCGGTGACGCAGGGTTCGAAGGTCAACGGCGCGCCGGACGGCATGTGCGACACGCCGACCTCGATCCTGCCGAGCACCCTGGTCTTCCTGGGCACCGGCGGCGGCACGCCCGGCTTCACCCTGCGCACGTGCCTGCGGGGCGCGGTGCGCGGTCATCAGCTGACCGACGCGGCGGTGGGCGACTTCGACGCCGACGGCAACCTCGACGTGGCCGTGGCGGACGACGGCCTGTACGGGATGCGGCTCTACCGCGGCGCCGGCGACGGCACGTTCCTCGCCCCCGTGGCCGCCTCCGGCAGCGGCGGCCTCCACGTGTTCGGACCGCTCACCTCCGCGGACATGAACGGAGACGGCCGGCTGGACGTGGTGGCGCGGGTCTCGAGCGTCGGCACGTACTTCGGCAACGGCGCGGGCGGGCTCGCCTTCAGCTCCACGCCGGTGGGCAGCCCGCTCTTCCTGCAGCACCTCGGCGTCCAGTCGTTCGCGGTCGGCGACCTGAACAACGACGGCCGCCTCGACATCGCCGGGATCGAGCGCGGCACGCTGCCCGCGACGCCCACCGTGCCGGAGAACGCCCTCTTCGTGTCGCTCAACACCGGCAACGGGATCAACTACACCCCCTCCAACACGCACGCCTTCCCCCAAGGCGCGGTCGGCGGGGTGGCCCTCGCCGACCTCAACCGGGACGGGTACGCGGACGTCGCCGCCGTCCACCTCGACGGCAACGCCGCGCGCATCCACCGGGGATACGGGGACGGCACGCTGACCGTTGCGAGCGTGGTGCCGGTCGGGGTCGAGCCCTTGCTCCCCACGCCCGGTGACTGGAACGGGGACGGCTGGCTCGACCTGGCGATCGCGGACCGCAACCTGGGCGACGCCTCCCGGACCTGGGTGCTGTCCCAGGTGCCGCGGGCCGTGGACGGCACCGCGCCCACGGTCAGCCTGACCTCGCCGGCGGCGGGTGCAACCGTCGAGGGAACGGTCGTGGTCGCGGCCACCGCGACCGACGACGTGGGCGTCACGCGCGTGGACTTCTACCAGGGGACGACCGCGATCGGCACCGACGCGACGGCGCCCTACCAGACGCCGTGGGACACGGCCGGCCTGCCCAACGGCGGCTACGTGCTCACGGCGAAGGCGTACGACGCCGCCGGCAACGTCGGCCTCGCGCCCGACGTCGCGGTGACCGTCGCCAATCCCGAGCCCGACCTGACCGTGATCAACCCGTCCGTGAGCCAGGCCCTCCTGTTGCCCGGCGCGAGCTTCACCGCCTTCGCGACGGCGCACAACCAGGGCGCCGCCCCATCCACGATGGCGACCACGCTGCGCTATTACCAGTCCCCCGATCCCGTGATCACCACGGGCGACCTGCCGCTGGCGGCCGACGCGATCGCCGCGCTCGCGGCGGGGGGCAGCTCGCTGCAGGACGCCGTCCTCGCCGCGCCGGCCGCGCCCGGCGGCTACTGGATCGGCGCCTGCGTGGACGCGGTGCCCCGGGAGTCCAGCACCACGAACCAGTGCTCGGCCGGGGTGCCGATCACGGTGGCGCTCCCGGACCTGGTCGTTTCGCTGTTCGCGGCGCCTCCGACCGCGTTTCCGGGCCAGGCCGTCGCGGTCTCCAGCACGGTGAGGAACCAGGGCCCGATCGGCTCCGCGGCCGGGTTCAGGCTCGGGATCTACTACTCCGCCGACGCCGCCTGCGACACCGCCGACGTGCTCGTCGGCACCCGCGTCGTCGGCGCTCTGGGCGCCGGGCTCGACGATGCCGCCGTCACCACGATCACGATCCCGGCCACCGCCGCGCCCGGTGCGCGGTCCCTCTGCGCCGCCGCGGACGACCTCGGCCAGGTGGCCGAGACCTCGGAGGCCAACAACCTCGGCACGGACGTCATCCTGATCGCGGGTCCGTCCGTCGACCTGAAGGTCAACGGCAGCGACGCCGTCCCGCCGGCGGCGGTGGCCAGCGCCGGCCCCGTGCGCCTGGCCCTGGACATGACGCCGGGCTCAGCGCCGCTGGCCCACTACTGGGGGATCTTCGTCGGCGGCAGCCTGATGTGGGTCACGCCGTCCGGCCTGTCGGCGACTCCGGCCCCGCTCGGCACCTTCGCGCCGGTGGCGGCCGCCGACTTCACGCTGCTCGACGTGCCGAGCTGGCCCGCCGGGCCGACGGTCTTCCTGTGGCTGATGGTGGACGGGACGACGGTGGTGGGCCAGGACGTGATCCAGGTGAACGTCTCGCCCTGACGGACGGGCGCGCACCCGGATAGAATGCGCGGTCGTGAGAATCACCGCGCTCTGGTTCCTGGCCGCCGCGAGCACGGCGGTTGCCGATCCCGCCGCCCTGCCGCGGGCCACCCCCGAATCGCAGGGCGTCTCCTCGTCCGCGATCCTCGCCTTCGTGGAGGCGGCCGAGAAGGACGTGGACGCGCTGCACAGCCTGATGGTGCTGCGGCACGGCCAGGTGGTCGCCGAGGGCTGGTGGGAGCCGTACCGCCGCGACGACCCCCACGTCCTCTACTCGCTGACCAAGAGCTTCACCTCCACCGGCGTCGGCCTGGCCATCGCCGAGGGCAAGCTCGGCCTCGACGACACCGTGCTCTCGTTCTTCCCGGACGAGGCGCCGGCGGCCCCCAGCGATCCGCTCAAGGCGATGCGCGTGCGCGACCTGCTCGCCATGTCCACCGGCCACCACGCGGACGCGATCGAGCGCTTCCCCTACACGAGCCCGGACGTCTCGCAGGCGCGCGCGTTCCTGGCCCTGCCCGTGTCCCACAAGCCGGGCACCCACTTCGTCTACAACACGCCTGCCAGCCACCTGCTCTCGGAGATCGTGCAGAAGGCGACCGGCCAGACGCTCGAGGAGTACCTGCGCCCGAGGTTGTTCGAGCCGCTCGGCCTGCGCGGCGTGCGTTGGGAGAAGACCCCGCGCGGCGTCTCGCTCGGCGGTTACGGGCTGTCCGCCACCACCGAGGACATCGCGCGCTTCGGGCAGCTCTACCTGCAGGAGGGCCGGTGGCAGGGACGGCAGGTCCTGCCCGCGGCCTGGGTCGCGGCGGCCACCGCGCGGCAGGCCTCGAACGGCAGCAACCCGAAGAGCGACTGGGACCAGGGCTACGGCTACCAGTTCTGGCGCTGCCGCCACGGCCACTACCGCGGCGACGGCGCGTTCGGGCAATACGCGATCGTGATGCCCGAACACGACGTCGTGGTGGCGATCACCAGCGGACTGCGGAACATGCAGGCGGTGCTGGACCTGGTGTGGGACCACCTGCTCCCCGGCATCAAGCCCGCCGCGCTGCCCGCCGATGCCGCGGTCCACGCCCGGCTGCAGGCGAAGCTCGGCTCGCTGGCGCTGCGCCCGCAGGCCGGGCGCCCCACCTCGCCCCTCGCGCGGCAGGTGTCGAACGTGATGTTCGAGCTGCCGAAGAACGACGACGGCCTGGAAGCGGTGGGGCTGGATGCGCGCGCCGAGCCGGCGCTGGTGCTGCGCCACGGGGGCCGCGAGCGGCGCCTGCCGGTCGGCGCGGGCGCCTGGCGCCGCGGCGGCACGCTGCCGGTGGCGGGCGTGGAGCAGCCGGCGGCGGCCACCGGCGCCTGGACCTCGGACGACACGTTCGCGGCGAAGGTCTGCCTCTACGAGACGCCGTTCTGCGCGACGCTGAACCTCTGGTTCACCGGCCGCGCGCTGGTCCTCGATCAGGAGATGAACGTGGGCTTCGGCCCGACGAAGCGCCCCCAGCTGGTGGGCCGCCCGCTGCGGCCGGTGGCGGTGTCCGCCGCCCGCTGACGTGGGTCCCTCGGTCGGATCGCTGCTCGTCGCCCTGCTCGCGCTCGCCGCGTTGTTCGGCGTGCTCGAGCGGGCCTGGCCCGCGGTGCGCGGCCAGCGCTGGTGGCGCGCGGACGTGCGCACCGACCTCGCCTACTGGTTCTTCACGCCCCTGGTCACGCGGGCGGCCAGCCGCGTGGCCGTGATCGTGGCCGTGGTGGCGCTGGCGGCGATGGCCGGCGTGCCCCTCGACCGCGCGCACGTGCAGGCCTTCGCCGCGCGCACGCGCACCGGCGCCGCCGCGCTGCCCCTGTGGCTGCAAGCCGTGACCGTGCTCGTGGCCGGCGACCTGATCGGCTACTGGTCCCATCGCCTGTTCCACGGCCGCCGGCTCTGGCCCTTCCACGCGGTGCATCACTCCTCGACGCAGGTGGACTGGCTCTCGTCGGTGCGCCTGCACCCGGTCAACGACGTGGTCTCGAAGCTCCTGCAGGCCGTCCCGTTCGTGGCCCTCGGCTTCCACCCCGGCGTGATCGCCGCCTACGTCCCGTTCCTGACCTTCCACGCGATCCTGCTGCACGCCAACCTCCCCTGGACGTTCGGGCCGCTGCGGTACGTGGTCTCGAGCCCGGCCTTCCACCGCTGGCACCACACCACGCAGGCCGAGGGCCTGGACAAGAACTTCGCCGGCCTGTTCCCGTGGCTGGACCTCGTGTTCGGCACGTTCTACATGCCCCACGGCCGCCAGCCGGAGCGCTTCGGCATCCTCGGCGCGCCGGTGCCGAGCGGGCTGCTCGCGCAACTGGCCTACCCGTTTCGCCGGCCGACGGGGTAGGATCGGCGTCCTGACAGGGGTGCTGGGCGAGAGGCCCGGCTGAGATCAGACCCTCAGAACCTGATCCGGGTAATTCCGGCGCAGGGAGTCACGGCCGCGCACCCCGAGACAAGGAGACCGGCATGGACTTCTGCGAGGAGCAGCTCGCGCGGGTGCGCCCGCTCTGGGAGCGCATGCTCGCGCACCGTTTCCTGCGCGAGACGCGCGACGGCACGGTCGCGCGCGAGACGTTCGCGAACTGGATGCGGCAGGACTACCTGTTCGTGGAGGCGGCGATCCCGTTCCTGGCCGCGCTGATCCCCAAGGCGCCGGCCGAGGACTGGGAGTCGCTCTCGGGCGTCATCGGCGCGCTGCAGAAGGAGCTGAAGCTGTTCGAGGAGCGCGCGGCCGCCGTCGGGGTGACGCTGCGCGGCACGCCGCCGTCGTTCGTCAACCACGCCTACATCCAGTTCCTGCTCGCCACCGCCTACCGCGCCTCGTACGCGGAGGCGTACACCGTGCTGTACGCGGCCGAGAAGGCGTACCACGACTCGTGGAGGGTGGTGGAGAAGGGCATCGACCGCGGCTCGCCGTGGTACCCGTTCGTGGAGAACTGGGCGGGCGAGGCCTTCGCGCAGTACGTGGCGTTCCTGGAGCAGCGGCTCGACGCGCTGGCCGCCTCCGCCGGGGCCGGGGAGCGCGCCCGCATGGCCGAGCTGTTCGAGCTGACCACGCGCTACGAGATCGCGTTCTGGGAGATGGCGGCCAGCGGCGAGGGCTGGCCGGGGGTCGAGGCCTGAGATGGCGCGCGCCTTCACCGACGAGCTGTTCGAGGCGGGCCGGCCCATCTGGGAGGCGCAGCTCGTGCACCCGTTCGTGCGCGGGATCGCCGACGGCTCGCTGCCGGAGGAGCTGTTCAAGAACTGGGTGCGCCAGGACTACGTGTACCTGATCGAGTTCGCGCGCGTGTTCGCCTGGGCCGCGGCCAAGGCGGACCGGCTGGAGACGATGTCGTGGCACGCGAAGGCGCTCGACCTCACGCTGAGCGGCGAGATGGCGCTGCACCGCCAGTACGCGGCCCGGTTCGGCATCGCCGCCGGCGAGCTCGAGAAGGTCCCCATGTGGCCGACCACGCGCGCGTACACCGATTTCCTGGTGCGCACGGCCGCGGACGGCGACCTGGCCGACCTGACCGCGGCGCTCCTGCCCTGCGCCTGGGGCTACGTGCACATCGGCCAGCGCCTCGCCGAGGCCAGGCCTCCGAAGGACCAGCGCTACGCCGATTGGATCGCGCAGTACGCGTCGGCGGAGTTCGCGGCCGCGGCGGAGTGGCTCAAGGCCGAGACCAACCGGCTGGCCCAGGGCGTCACCGCGGAGAAACGCGCGCGGATGCGCGACCTGTTCGTCCTCTCGAGCCGCTACGAGTGGCACTTCTGGCAGATGTGCTGGGTCGGGGAGGAGTTCGGCCCGCGCAGCGGAGCGTTTCCTCCCGCGGCGGCGCCGGTTCGTCCATCGCCGCGCGACTGACCAGGACCGGCGCGCAGCCGCGCGGGCACATCCGGGGATGGGCCCCGTATGATGGAGTGAGGATGTCCCCGAGGGCGGTGAGCGCTACGGCGGCGGTGACGGCGGCCCTTCTCGCCGCCGCCGTCTCCGCGGCGCCCCCGGCCGCGCCCGACGCCGCCACCGTGCGCGCGAAGGTCCGCACCTGGCGCGAGGCGCACGAGCCGGAGATCCTGCGCGAGTTCGCCGCGCTGCTCGCGCTCCCCAACGTCGCCCAGAACCCGGCCGACATCCGCCGCAACGCGGACCACATCCTGGGCCTCCTGCGCGCGCGCTCGCTCCGCGCCCGGCTGCTGGAGGTCGAAGGCGGCGTGCCCGCGGTCTACGCGGAGCGGATGACCTCCCCGGGCGCGCCCACCGTGCTGATCTACGCGCACTACGACGGCCAGCCCGTGGATCCGGCACAGTGGGCGGCGCCGCCCTTCACGCCCGTGCTGCGCGACGGCCCTCTCGAGGCCGGCGGGCGCGAGGTGCCGCTGCCCACGGCGCCGGGACAGACGCGCCCCGAGTGGCGGCTCTACGCGCGCTCGGCATCCGACGACAAGGCGCCGGTCGTCGGCGTGCTGGCCGCGCTCGACGCGCTCGAGGCCGCGCGCATCCCGCTCTCGGTCAACCTGAAGCTGTTCCTCGAAGGCGAAGAGGAGGCCGGCTCCGCGCACCTGGCGCCGATGCTGAAGGCGCATGCGGGCGCGCTGTCCGCCGACCTGTGGCTGCTCTGCGACGGCCCCGTGCACCAGACGCGCCGTCCCCAGGTGTTCTTCGGCGTCCGCGGCGTCACCGGCCTGGAGATCACCGCCTACGGCCCGCTGCGCGCGCTGCACAGCGGCCACTACGGCAACTGGGCGCCGAACCCCGCGCTGGCGATCGCGAACGTGGTCGCCTCGCTCCGCGCCGACGACGGCCGCATCCTCGTGGACGGGTTCGCCGAGGACGTGCGGCCGCCGAGCGAGAGCGAGCGCCGCGCCGCCGCGGCCGCGCCCGCGGTGGAGAAGGAGATGGCGGCCGCGCTCGCGCTCGCCCCAGGGCTCGGCGCCAAGGCCCTGGCGGACGGCATCCTGGAGCCGGCCATCAACGTGCGCGGCCTGCGCGCGGGCGGCGTGGGCGCGCAGGCGGCCAACGCGATCCCCACCGAGGCCCACGCCTCGCTCGACTTCCGCCTGGTGCCGGACCAGACGCCGGCGAAGGTCCGCGAGCGGGTGGAGGCGCACCTGCGCCGGCGCGGCTACGCGATCGTGCACGAGCCGCCCTCGCCCGAGGCGCGCGCCCGGCAGCCGCGCCTGCTGTACCTCGACTGGGAGGAGGGCTACCCGGCCGCGCGCACGTCGCTCGACGACCCGGCCGCCGGCGCGCTGCTGCGCGTGCTCGGCGAAGCCACCGGCGGCGCGCTGGTGGCGATGCCGACGCTGGGCGGCAGCGTGCCGATGCACCTGTTCGCGGAGGCCACGGGCGCGCCGATCGTGGGCCTCCCCATCGCGAACCACGACAACAACCAGCACGCCGCCAACGAGAACCTGCGGCTGCAGAACCTGTGGGACGCGATCGAGATGTACGCGGCCGTGCTGGCCCGGCTCGGCCCGCCCCTGGCCGGGGCCCGGAGCCGATGATGGAGAAGCTGAGCATCACCTGGACGTGCGAGAGCTGCCACGAGGAGAACGTGACCGTGGCCTGGCGCACGCGGGATACCGAGGACCTCGAGCCCGTCACCGTCCGCGCGAAGTGCCCGATCTGTGGCGTGGTGCTCCCGCGCTCGTTCCGTCCCGGCACCGACCCCAACACCGAGGAGACCTACACCCTCGCGGAGTGGACCAAGCGCGGCGAGACCGAGCGGGCCACGCGCCACTCGGTCGAAGGCCTCGACGACCTGCCCGACGTCGAGTTCGACCGCACCGGCGAGATCACCGAGCGCGAGATGAGCCAGCTCGAGGCCAAGGCCGAGCAGTGCCAGCCGCCGCACATCGCGGCCACCTGGGAGCTGGTGCCGCCGGTGAACGAGTGGTACGCGCGCGACGTGCCCCGGCTGCTCGCCGAGCTGCGCCGGCTGCGCTCGCAGCTCGGCCGCCGACGCACCACGCGCTGAGCCGCGCGGCCTTTCAGCCCAGCAGCTCCCTCCCCACCCGCGCCGCCTCGTCGAGCAGGAACCCGAGGTCGTCCTCGGTGGTGCGGAAGTTGGTGATCGAGACGCGCAGCGAGGCGCGCCCGCGCAGGATCGTGGGCGCGAGGAAGAACCGGCCGTCGCCCACCAGCCGGTTCACGATGCGGCGGTTCAGCGCGTCGAGCCGCTCCTCGCCCAGCGGCGTGTCCCGCGGCCGGAAGCGGAAGTTCGCGATCGAGAGCACGGTGGGGGCGAGCCGCTCGAAGTCCGGCCGGCGGTCCACCTCGTCCGAGAGGAAGCGCGCGAGCGCCACGTCGCGCTCGATGGAGGCGGCGTAGCCGCGCCGGCCGTGGCGCTTCAGGCCCATCCACACCTTCAGCGCCTTGAACCCGCGCGACAGCTCCGGCCCCCGCTCCGCGAACCAGGCCGGCCCCGGGAACGGGCTCTCGGGGTCCGAGGCCAGGTACTCGGGGAACTTGCGGAACGCGTCGGCCATGCGGCCTTTCTCGGGCACGAGCGCCGCGCCGGCCTCGTAGGGGACGTAGAGCCACTTGTGCGGGTCGGCGGCCAGCGACTGCGCGCGGTCCAGGCCGGCGAACTGCCCGCGCAGCGCGGGCGCGATCGCGGCCAGGGCGCCGTAGGCGCCGTCCACGTGGAACCACAGGCCCTCGCGCGCGCACAGGTCCGCGATCTCGTCGAGCGGGTCGATGGCCCCGGTGTTCACGGTGCCCGCCGTGCCCACCACGATGGCCGGGCTCAGCCCCGCGGCGCGGTCCGCGGCGATCGCCTCGCGCAGGCGGTCCGTGCGCAGGCGGAACGCGTCGTCCACGGCGATCTTGCGGAGCTG
>DATBIZ010000307.1:0-3009 GCA_036556645.1 Vicinamibacteria bacterium
GCCCGCGCACTCCTCGCGCGAGGGCGCGTCGAAGGCGAGCAGGCTCGGCTGCGGGAACGTGCGCTGCCACCAGGTGTACACCGCGCGGCGGTACTGGTCCTCGCCGGTCGAGTCGTCCCATTCCCGCGGCGGGAAGTTCAAGTAGGCCCAGTAGCCCCGGGGCTGGTACGGGTAGACGCCCGGCCCGCCCATCTTCGCGGAGAGCAGGCCGCTGACCGCGAGCGCGTTGTCGCGCACCGTCTCCGCGTCGAGCCGGTGCCGCGACTGGCGAGCGTAGAGCCGGTTGTAGGGGTCGCGCTCCGCGAGCACCGGCGCCACCGCGGAGGTCTGCCGGTACGTCGCCGAGGTCACCAGCGTGCGCACCAGCTCCTTGACGTCCCAGCCCCCCTCGGCGAACTCGACCGCCAGCCAGTCGAGCAGCTCCGGGTGCGTGGGCCACTCGCCCTGCGAGCCGAGGTCCTCGACCGTGGTGGAGAGCCCCTGGCCGAAGAAGTGCTTCCACTGCCGGTTCACGAACACGCGCGCGGTGAGCGGGTTCTCGGGGGACGTGAGCCAGCGCGCGAGGTCGAGGCGCGTTGCGCGACCGCCGTCCACCGCGAGCGGCGGGAGGAAGTGCGGCACCGCCGGCTCGACCACCTCGCCGGTGTCGTCGAGCCAGTTGCCGCGCGGGAGCACGCGCACGGTGTCGGGCTCCTGGCGCCGCGTCACCAGCGATTGAGGCATGTCGCGGACGAGGTCCACCTTGCGCAGCTCCGCCGCGCGCAGCGCGGCCCGCGCCGGCGCCAGCTCCGGTGCCACCCGGCGGAAGAAGCGCCCCAGCGCGTCCTGCTCGTCTTTGGTGCGGCTCTGGCGCGGCTTCCGCGCGGACTCCACCAGCTCCTTCGTGAGGGGCGGGCCGGGCTCGGCCGGGACGGGAGGGTCCGTGGTGGCGGACAGGCGGAAGCGGCCCAACGTACGCGAGGCGCCGGCGTTCTGGTGGAGCACCAGCGTGAGCGTGGTCTCCGGGGCGGCGCCCACGGGGTGGGCCGGCTCGACCACGAGGAAATGGTCGAGGCCGTCCGCGGCGGCCAGCGTCCAGCCGCCCGCGGCCGTCCTTCCGTCGATGGCCGCCGACGGCCCGCCCGCCGCGCCGCGGGGGAGGGGCGGGGTCGAGGCGCTCGGGTTGCGCAGGGGGAGCGCGCGCCCGGCGGCATCGCGCACCACCATCTCGGACACCACGAAGCCGCCTTGCGGATCGCGCCCGGGGCCGCCGCGCGGCAGCTCCTCGAACGTGCGGGCCTCCAGCCGGAACGCGGTCATGCGCTCGAGCGCGGTCTTGAACGTGACCGTGTAGGTGTCGCGCGCCGGCTTCGGGCCGGAGGCGGTGGTGGCGATCAGCGAGAAGTCGTTGCCCTGGATCATCACGCGCGTGCCGTTGCGCGACGCCGCCTCGACCGGTTCGAGCACGGTCCAGGCCGCCGCGCGCCGGGTCGCGAGCGTCCGCTCCCAGCGCTCCTGCGCCGCCTCGAGCGCGGGAGTGCTCGTCTCGATCTCCCGGCGAAGCCGCGCGATCTCCGCGTCCGCCGCCTCCAGCGCGGGCCGGTCCCGCTCGTCGGGCAGGTAATCGGGGTCGCGGCGGCCCACCGGCTTCTCCTTCACGTCGGCGAAGAACGCGGCGAACGCGTAGAAGTCGCGGGCCAGGAACGGGTCGAACTTGTGGTCGTGGCACTGCGCGCAGCCGAGCGTGGCGCCCAGCCACACCGTGGACGCGTTGCGCACGCGGTCGGCCAGGTAGATCGCGCGGTACTCCTGCGGCTGCGCGCCGCCCTCCTCCGTGGTCTGCAGCAGCCGGTTGTATCCGGAGGCGACGAGCTGGTCGCGCGAGGGGTCGGGGACGAGGTCGCCCGCGAGCTGGACGGCCGTGAACTGGTCGAACGGCAGGTTGCGGTTGAAGGCGCCGATGACCCAGTCGCGGTAGCGCCACACCGTGCGCGGGTTGTCGCTGTGGTAGCCGGCGCTGTCCGCGTAGCGGACGAGGTCGAGCCAGTGCGCGGCCATCCGCTCCCCGAAGCGCGGCGAGGCGAGGAGGCGGTCCACCTGCCGCTCGTACGCGCCGTCGCTCTGGTCCGCGAGGAACGCGGCGAGCTCCTCGGGCGCCGGCGGCAGGCCCGTGAGGTCGAAGCTGAGCCGCCGGAGCAGCTCGCGCCGGGAGGCCTCGGGCGAGGGCGACAGGGAGGCGCGCTCGATGCCGGCGAGCACGAAGGCGTCCACCGGGTTCTTCGGCCAGTCCGCGCGGCGTACCGCGGGCGGCGACGGGCGCGCGGGCGGGATGTACGACCAGTGCGGCTCCCAGCGCGCGCCCTGCTCGATCCAGCGCCGCAGGGTCTGGATCTGCGCCGCCGTGAGGCGGTCCTTGCCGCTCGAGACGTGCGGCATCCGGCGCTCTTCGTCCGGGTCGGTGATCCGCTGCAGCAGCGCGCTGGTGGCCGGATCGCCTGGGACCACCGCGACGTGCCCCGAGGCGAGCGCCGCCTTGGCCACCTCCTCGCGGTCGAGCCGCAGGCCGGCCTGGCGGCGGTTGCGGTCGGGCCCGTGACAGGCGTAGCAGTTGTCGGCCAGGATCGGCCGCACATCCTTATTGAAGGAGAGCTGGCCCTCGGCCGCGCGCGCCGGCGCCGGCGGGCGCGCGCTCGGCTCCGCCGCGCGCCGCGACGGGATCCGGGCCACCACCACGCCCTCGGGCCAGGGCGCGCCCTGATCGATCCAGCGCCGCAGCACCTCGACCTGCGCCGGCCCGAGCGGGTCCGACTTCGAGGGCATCCGCTTGTCGGGGTCCGCGGCGGTCACGAGCTGGTAGAGGCGGCTGGCCGCCGCGTCGCCGGGCACGATCGCGGCACCGGACTCGCCGCCCTTCACCAGGCCCTCGCGCACGTCGAGCCGCAGCCCGCCCTCGTCGATCGCGCCGCGGTGGCAGCGCACGCAGGCCACACCCAGGATCGGCTGCACGTCGCGCACGAAATCCACCGCGCC